>JBDSJW010000420.1:0-3953 GCA_039917235.1 Kapaibacterium sp. (SeqCode)
GTCGCATCAGCCCCTCGAAGCTCAACGAAAGCTTTCCAAGCCGATCGCTCGCCAGCGGATCGACGCCGGCCTGATAGAAGATCAGGTCGGGGAGAAATTCAGAAACGGCCGGAAGCGCGGCGGCCAGAAGTGAGAGATATTCATCATCGCCGGTTCCATCCTCCAGATCGATATCGATTGTTGAGGGGACTTTGGTGAATGGGAAATTATTCCGGCCGTGCATGCTGAGCGTAAGGAGGCGCGGATCGTCCCCGAGAATCGCGGCCGTGCCGTTCCCCTGATGCACGTCAAGATCGATCACCGCCACGCGCCGTACCGATCCATCATCCAGCAGCGTCAGCGCGGCAACGGCGATATCGTTGAAGACGCAATATCCCTCGCCATATCCCGCGAACGCATGATGGGTTCCTCCGGCCAGATTTCCTCCAAGCCCGTCCCGCAACGCCGCGCGCGCCGCCGCCAGCGTTCCCCCCACCGATGCCAGCGAGCGCATCACAAACCGCTCGCTCCAGGGAATCCCGATCCGCCGGACCGCGCGCGGATCGATGCTCCCCTCGCAGAACCTGTTCACATATTCCGCGGTATGCGCCACCAGAAGCATCTCCCGATCCACCGGACGCGCCTCATGCAGTTCATCGGGGAGGAGGATACGGGCATCGAGAAGAGCATCGCGGAGGAGGCGGTATTTCTCCATCGGGAACCGGTGGTCCGGCGGCAGCGGCACGGTGTAGGAATCGGAATAGAAGATGGTCATGCGGGAAATCGAAAAGGGGAGATAGCTCGGCCGGCAAATATACTGAGGAACCGTGAGCAGGTCGGCGAACAGCGGTATCTTTGATCAAGGCATTCCCCGGCATTCTCTCCCGGCATTCAATCAGCGAAGAACTCTTATGCGCGCATCAAAGCTCTATCCCGCTGTAATCCTGACGGCACTCTTTCTTTTCGCGATCCCGGCAATGCTCCCGGCGCAGTTCAATTATCGGAGCTTCGCAACCATCGATGATGTCACATTCAACGGTGACGCGCGGAAGATGACCGACCGCATCCGTCTTGTGCCGGCCGATGTGTCAAAGCGCGGATCGGTCTGGTTCAACACCAAGCAGCGGATTATCGACGGGTTTGAGTCCACCTTTTCCTTCGAGATCACCGAGCCGGGGAGCAGACAGCCGTGGAAGCCGGGCGCCGATGGGTTCGCGTTCGTGCTCCAGAATTCCTCGGTCTATGAAGGAGGCCTTGGCGGGGGGATCGGTTACGAGGGGATCGCCAACAGCCTTGCGGTGGAGTTCGACACGTACGACAACAACCCGGACGGAAACCCGGAGCCGAACGACAATCATATCAGCGTTCAATCGCGCGGGCTTGCGCCGAACAGCGCGGACCATCGCACATCGCTGGGATGGACAACGAAGATAGCGGATCTGAAGAATGGATCGCGCCACCTTGCCCGCGTGCGATATAACCCCGGCACGCTCACCATCTTTCTGGACGATCTGGCGAACCCGGTTCTCACGGTCAATGTCAGGCTGGACTCCCTCCTCTCGTTGAGCGATGGAAAATGCTGGATCGGATTCACGGCGGCCACGGGAGGATCGTGGGCGAACTTCGATCTGTTCAATCTGGATTGTTCGGTGATCATGAATGCGCGGAATATCTTCTTCGATTATGATAAGGCCACGCTGAAACCGAATTCATTTCCCGAATTGAAAAAGCTGATCGGGATGATGAAGGCGGACCCGGCGCTGAAGGTGGAGATTCGCGGACACACCGATAATCAGGGAAATGATGATTACAACACGCGACTTTCCGGCAACCGCGCCCGCTCGGTTCAGGAATATCTTATCCGCAATGGCATCGATGCCGGCAGGGTCGCGGCCCGTGGCTACGGCGCCGGAACGCCGATCGCAACGAACGCAACCGAGGAGGGACGCGGACGGAACCGACGAGTGGAGGCCAGATTCTACAAGGAATAATCGCGGTGGAAATTCTTTCCGCCGCTGCCCCATTCCATGCAATGGCGTGTTGATATCGTGGAGATAATCTTTTCACCACTAATATCCTTGACGCATATTTTGGCGTTATCCCTATCAGACTGTTGAAATTCAACAGTCTGCTATCCAGCCAAGCTCGTCATCCCGAGCGGCACGCGAAGACCCGGAGGGCTGCGAAGCGCATCTCGCAGAACATGCCGTGATTGCTGGTCCGCAGACACATTAATGGCTGAATTTGCGAGATCCTTCACTGGCGTTCAGGATGACAATTTTTATTCTTTTCGTTGATACATTCAACAAAAAAAAGCGTTTTGTCATCCTGAGCGGAGCGAAGGATCTCGCAGATTCGTACTGCGTTTACTGAAATAATGCTTTGACTCTGTCATAGACTTCAGGATGACAATTTTTATTTTTTCGTTGGAAGGCTCAGTAAAAAAATCCGTTTTGTCATCTTGATCGTAGCGAAAGATCTCGCACATTCGCACTGCGTTTACAGAGATAATCCCTTGACATTGTCATAATTCAGCGAGCCGATTAATCCCAGATATATCGCTCATCGAACGGAATGCAATATTCGATCAGGAATTTTCGATATTCCTCCTTGAATGTCAATTCGCGATGATGAATTTTCTGTCGCTCGATATACCGCGTCACGGCCGGCACTTCGGATTCCCTGAAGGAGAAGACGCCGTAGCCGTTCTGCCATCGAAATTCCGGCGATCCTTTTGCCTCCATCCACTTCGATGAGCTTTTCTTGATCTCCTCGACCAGCTCGCAGATGGCAACCGAACTTCCAAGCGAGCACGCGATATGGATATGATCGGCGATACCACCGATCTTGATCGCCGGTGAACCGTAATTCCGGCAGATCCCCGACATGTAGCGATGCAGATCCTTCTCAATAAGCGGATGGATCATCGGCTGCCGGTATTTCGTGCTGAAGACGATATGGAGAAGCACTTTTGCGAGTGGATGTGGCATGGTGGTGATATTGTGGTGTGGAACTATCCGATGCGGTTATGGAGATCATCGGCCCGCCGCGCATCTTTTCCCCATAACGAATACGCCGGGCATTCCTTTCACCAGCGGTGGCCGTGCGGGAGAGATGCGCCCCCTCGCACGGCCACCCGTATCATCCGCTACCGCGGTTTCGCGAACATCGTATCGGCAACGGCGGCATTCTGACGGATCTGCGTGATTGTGTCGGTCCAGCTATCGCGCAGGGAGGAGGTTTTCACCGTAAATGGAACCATCACACCATCCAACGGCCGGTAATCGCTGTACTCGATCGAGAATGGGATGGGGCCGAGCGGCGTGCCGAACTCCACATAACGTCGCGCGAGAAGCCCGGAAGCGGCATCGAAATAGAGCCTGTCGGTCCCGGCGCCGCGCGTGGCGGATATCACATAGAAATCACGATCGGCGATATGCTCCCTGCCGAGAAGCCGGACCTGGGTGTAGGATTTGCGAAGATCGGTCGCGGGAAACAGCTCCGCCTGGCGCATCAGGTTCTCCAGCTCGGCATTGTTCGGGTTGGTGGCGGGTCGGTTGCCCGAGAGCATCCACCCGGCGCGACCATCGTACACCTGCACCCCCGTCCCCCGCTTCGGATCGCTGGATGCGGTGATGCTTCTGAGGAGGTTGGGCGACTTCTGGAAGATATCGACCGTGGCGGTTCCCCCCGCCCCCTGCACCTCGTTTGCCCTGGCAACGCGCGTGGTGATCTTCGCCAGCGCCGCCTCGCCCCCCAGCGCCTTCATATAGCGGTCCAGCACGGCATCCACCGTCATCGTTGAATCATGGCTGATCCGGTATGGGCCGGCGACATCGACCGGCTGCCATGCCCCCTGCGAAAGCGACGGCACGGCCACGGGAGCCGGGCTGCCGCGATGGCAGGTAAAGCAGGTAACGGTGCCGGTGGCGAAATTCTTCGCGTTGATATCATGCGTCATCAAAATCATACTC
>JBDSJW010000421.1:0-6363 GCA_039917235.1 Kapaibacterium sp. (SeqCode)
GTACTCCATCAGCGAGGCGCGGATCTCGGACTGCTTCATGGGCTGTTCGGAAGGATTGAGGAGAAAACCCGCAATCTACGCCCTTTGCATATCTTTTGTCCCTACTACTTTTAATGCGATTGCCCTGAGTCTGATAGGTCAGAGCGTTCGGGATGCGCTGCATATCCGTATCTTCCACCGCTTGCACTGCTTCCTTTTATTCCTCGCACAAGTCACTATGTCTTCACTGCGAACAGGTCTGCTCCTTCTTCTGGGCTTCATTGCTAGCCTGAGTTCCGCCCGCGGACAGGTGAGCACCGATTTGCTCGGCAGATCGATGGCGGCCGGCCTGAGCTTTACCGAAAACCGCGGACAGATCATCGACTCGAAAGGCTCACCCCGTCCCGATCTTCTCTACACCGCTGGCCTTGGGAATGTCCGACTCTACTTCCGCCGCAACGGCCTCAGCTACGTTTTCAACGTCCATCACATCGATTCCAGCCAGCTCGCCCGGCAGCACAACCCCCTCGCCGATCCAATGACCGCCGCGCCGAACGATACGGTCGAGAGCTACCGGATGGATATGACGCTGGTTGGCGCCAATCCAAATGCGAGGATCGAGAGCAGCGAGCCCGCGGAACTGACCAACAACTATTACCTGCCGCATTGTTCCCGAGGGATCACCGGGGTGAGAAATTTCCATCGGCTTATCTATCACGAGATCTATCCGAAGATTGATCTTGTGTTCTACACACGGGACGGCGGTTTGAAGTACGATTTCATCGTGCATCCGGGGGGAGATCCATCGCTGATCCATCTGCGTTATGATGGAGCGGAGTGGCTGAAGAACGTTGGGGAGAAGATCGTTGTGAGGACGCCGCTGGGGGAGGTGGAGGAGGGGGTTCCGTTGGCGTATCAGTCGCGGTCGCGGGAGATCGTAAATGCCGATGGCGTTGTGCCGTCGAGCGATGAGGCCGCAACTGTTGGCTGCCGGATGAATCTTGAAGGGAGCGATATCCGATTCGCGGTGGAGGGCTACGACAAGTCGCGGACGCTGGTGATCGACCCGACGCTCCTCTGGGCAACGTATATCGGAGGGAGCGGGGAAGATGTCTTTCGCAGTACTGTCTGGAGTTGTCGGATAGCGGTGGACGGGCAGAAGAATATCTACATGTTTGGCGGTACCGCCAGCACGGATTTTCCGGTGCTGAACGGGATGCAGACCACCCTGCGCGGATCATCGGATGAGTTTGTCATAAAATTCTCCCCTGGTGGATCGGAGATCTGGGGGACATATTTCGGAGGCTCCGATGGTGAATTTACTTCCGCGATAGACTCCGATCCGGCTGGCAATCTCGCCGTGGTTGGAACGACGTTCAGTACCGATTTCCCACTGGCTGGCAACACCTTTCAATCACAACTGACGCCCGGGGGATGGCAGGATATGTTTATCGCGACGCTGACGCCGGGAGGGCTGCTGAAATGGTCGACCTACTATGGCGGAAGCAATCAGGATCTCGGGATCAATGTGCGGATCGATCAGCGGGGAAACGTGGTTGCCCTGGGGGAGACAGGCAGCGCCGACTTCCCCCTGACAACACCCAGCACCTACCCGATTGTCGTTATAAAGTTCGATGCGGGGGGCTCTCGTCTGTGGGCACATGCCTATGATGGCACCACGGGGTCCGGCCTGAGGACCGACGCGGCCGGGAACATCCTTCTGACGGGGCAGATCAATTACGCCGGCTCCTCGATTGCCACGGCGGGATCGCAGCAGCCGGCATTTGCCGGGGGAGCTGATGCTTTTGTCCTGAAACTCGATCCTCTCGGAACATCGATCTGGGGGACGTATTTCGGAGGCTCCGGCATTGATGTTGGGAATGATCTCGACGTTGATCAGAACAATGGCGATATCGTTTTCACCGGCCATACGGCAAGCGCGAACTTCCCCGTTACCCCCGGAGCGGCTCAATCACGTTTACGTGGCATCTTCGATGTATTTGTCGTCAAGCTGAGCAACGGCGGGCGGCTCATCTGGTCCACATTTCTTGGAGGGTCCATCCCCCTGTCGCCAACGTCCATCTCCAATTCCGGCGAGGGGATTCGCCTCTCCCCCTGCGGCGATGTTTTTGTGACCGGCTATACCAACTGCTCCGATTTTCCCGTTACCACCGATGCCCACCAGCCAGCCAGCGGCGGCGATGAGGATATCTTCCTGGCAAAGTTCGACCCGCGTGGAAGGCTCGCCTGGTCCACCTACTTCGGCGGTGAGTCGTCCGATCGTGCCCATGCGGTCGCCGTTGATTCAGTCGAGGGAGTGGGCATTGCCGGGATAACGTTCAGCAGGCGCTTCCCGACAACTCCGGGGGCTCTCAGACCGAGCTATCTGGGGGGCTATTCTGATGGCTTTATCGCGAAGTTCTCCATGTCGATCGATGTGCCGATCACTCCCGTGGGACCCGTTGCCATCTGCGAGGGGAGCAGCGTCACGCTCTCCGCGCCGGCGGGATATTTCAGCTACAAATGGTCTCCCAATGGCGAGACAACCCAGAACATCACCGTAAAGAAGGCGGGGATCTACTCGCTGGCCGTGAAGGATAACGATGGTTGCCCGGGATTCTCCAACGCCGTTACCGTCACGGTGAACGCACGACCGGCGCTGAAGATCGCCAACAGCGGCCCGCTCACCTTCTGCTCGGGCGATAGCGTCCTCCTCTCGATCGCCGGCGCCGGCCTCGTCTCCTATCGATGGTCCACGCCGCTGGCCGATACCACCTCTCGCGTCTGGATCAAAAGCACCGGCGATTACTCCGTCGATGTCAAGGATACCAAGGGCTGCACCTGGACCTTCGGCCCGCTCCATGTCCAGGTCAACCCCTCTCCGCCGCTGCCGGTCTTCTCCTTCGGTGATACCCTCTGGGTCTGCACCGATAGCAGCGCCGTCCTCGATATCGGCACCGGTACCGGCTACCGGAAGTATCGATGGTTCGACGGTGCCGGGCAGTTGATCGACAGCACCCGCCTGATCCGCGTGGCGCAGTCGGGGACCTACTCGGTCACGGTCTACAACGTCATCGGCTGCTTTGTCAGCCGGAGCGTCGCGGTGGCGCACTACCCGCCGGTCCGGCCGGTGCTTCAGGTGCATGGCCCCCTCTCGTTCTGTGCGGGTGATAGCGTGCTGCTCGATGTCGGGGGCGGGAAGTTCGCCGAGTACCAGTGGCTGGATACGCGGACGTCGCCGGCAATCGCTGTGCGGGAGTCCGGGCGGTACTCGGTGACGGTGACTGATTCGAACGGGTGCATCGGCCGAACCGATACGGTGACGGTGGTTGTGCATCCTGTCCCGGTGGCGACGATCACCGGTCCGCTGTTTGTCTGTACCGGCGTGGTGGCGCACTACACGGTTCCGCATCACGACAGCCTGCGCTATCACTGGGTCTGCCTTGGCAACGGGACAATCACCGGCGCCGATGACAGCAGCGGGGTGACGGTGGCATGGGGGAACACAGGTCAGGGTTCGCTCCAGGTGAGCGTTGTCGATACGGTCTCGGGCTGCTCGGCATCGTGGACGGCGAATGTGAACATCGGGACGACGTTGAAGCCGGAGATCTTCGGGCCTCGGACGTTCTGCACGGGGGACACGATCGAGCTGGATGCGGGGGCGGGCTATCAGAGCTATCTCTGGCTGACTGGGGAACAGACGGAGAAGATCCAGGTGTCGAAGGCAGGGCGTTATAGTGTTCTGGTGCGGGATATCGGCGGATGCAGCGGCTCATCGGACACGATCGAGGTGATGACGACGGTACCGCGCGCGCCGGTGATCAGCGGCCCCACGAAGGTGTGCATCAACTCGACGGCGACCTATGCGACGGCGGACATCGCCGGGGATGCGTACACATGGAGCGTGACGGGGGGAGCGATCATCAACGGGGCGGGAACACATCAGGTGGATATCCAGTGGGGTTCGGGATCATCGGGGACGGTTGGGTTGATCGAGCGTTCGGCGGCGGGAGGCTGCGCTGGCGTTGCGCCGGATCGTTCGGTGGGGATCGGGACGGCTCTGGAGCCGGTGGTGACGCCGTCGGGGACGTTAGGTCTATGCCCCGGGGATACGATTGATCTGGACGCTGGCGCGGGGTACGCGAGCTATCTGTGGTCGAAAGGTCAGCAGACGCGGACGATTCGTATTGCCGACAGCGGGATATACACGGTGACGGTGAGCGACGCGGGGGGATGTTCGGGATCATCATCGGAGGTGGTGATCGAGCGTCGCATGGCGCCGGTGGTGGCGATCGCACCCGCCGGACCGATTCAACTAAGCGATGGTGACAGCGTGGATCTGGATGCGGGTGCGGGGTACATCGCCTATGACTGGGGCGGGAGCCGCCTCACGCGGCATCTGATCGTCCGCGGCGGTGGGACGTATAGCGTGTCGGTAGTCGATAGCGGCGGGTGTCGCGGGGTGGCATCGGTGGAGGTGGAGATTGTACCGCGGACGGAGGGCTACCGTGGCAGCGCGGTGGTGGAGTTGGGAACGGCGGAAGCCTCGCCAGGTCAGCGGGTGTTGCTGCCGATGGTGGTGGTGACCTCGGAAAATCTCCCGCAAAGCGTGGCGCATCGTGGATATCAGGCACGCCTGCGGTTCAATCAGAGCCTTCTGCTGCCGTCGGGAACCACGCCGATGGGGGTGATCGATGGAGAGGACCGCGTGGTGACGATCGCTGGTGTTGTGCCGATGGGGTTCATGAGCGGGAAGCTGGCGGACGTGGAGTTTATCGCGGCGCTTGGAGACCGGTTGACGACGGGTGTGCGGTTGGAGGAGATGGTGATCGGATCGGGTGACAGCGTGGTTCAGGCGGAGACGCGCGATGGGGTATTCACGCTGGATGGGATCTGTCCGGTAGGGGGGAATCGTCTGATTGCGAGCAACGGAGCGTTTGGTCTGAAGGGGGTACGCCCGGACCCGGTGAGCGGGCTGGGGGAGATCGGGTATGAGATCGTGGAGGATGGCCGGACGGAGCTGAGCGTGAGCGATGTGTTGGGCCGTCGCGTGGTGTTGCTGGTGGATGGGGATGTTCGATCGGGCGCCTACAGCGTACCGTTCAGCACGGGGGGCTTATCATCGGGGCTCTATTTCGCGACGTTGCGGACGCGGACGGCGCGGTTGTGCGTGGCGTTCAGAGTCGTGCATTGATGGACCGATCGTTCCAATCCCGGAACGCGTCGTGATGATCGGGAGATATCTTCGTTGTGAGCGATGTTCTTTCTGAATATCGATATCACGCGATTTCCGGCGCATGCGGATAATCGGATGAATGTTGATCCGGCCAGGCGTGATCCGCCCGTTGTTTTCGGCTGATATTATCACTCCGTTAAATATCCTATCAGCCTGTTGAATTACTTCCGGCAGTCAGACTGTTCAACAACGATCAGCTGTAAGGCGGCCGGATCTGAGCGAATGATGAAGGCCAACGCCGCAGATGACGTTGTTCAACAGTCTGCTATAAAGAGTCGCGGACAAGTCCTTTAGCTCCGATGGCGCGCCTTCGAACTCTTCGTATATTCGGCACTGTTCTCCCCGTGCGCGGCGTCCGTTGGCCGTTGCTCCCTCATCCCCCGTCCGATCCCAACCTCATCACTCCTTATCAGGAGGCGATCATGAATGATTTCCTCACGCGCCGCATCATTCCGGCAATCCTGTTCCTGCTGTTTGCTCACGGGTTTGCCGTCGCGCAGACCGCGTCGATATCGGGCATCATCAACCTCTACACTCCGGTGGTTGGGTTCGATGGGTGCAACGGCGTTATCGTGCAGGATAGGGATGGGTATTCGGTGGGGGATACGGTGCTGATTATTCAGATGAAGGGGGCCGATATCGATCGCACAAATTCCCCGGCGTTCGGCGGCATCGTGGATTATCGCAACGCGGGCAATTATGAATTCGGCATCATCGCAAGGATAGAGGCAACAACAATCACGCTTCGCGATCTCCTTACGCGCCGCTACTCTGTGGAAGGGATGGTGCAGCTTGTGCGCGTTCCGCACTACGCCAGCGCAACGGTGACAGGTCGCCTGACCGCGAAGCCCTGGAACGGCCTCACCGGCGGTGTGCTCGCCCTCGATGTCGCGGGGGATCTCACCCTGGCCGACACGATCGATATCTCCGGTCTCGGCTTCCGTGGCGGCGCGGTGTCGATCACCAACGCGGATAACAATCACATCGATTACTTCTACACGATGGCCTCCGGTCTGGCCGGCAGAAAAGGGGAGAGCGTGGCAGAGTATGAGACACCGTACGAGGCTGGTCGCGGAGCGCTGGCAAGCGGCGGTGGCGGCGGGAACTGTCATAACGCCGGCGGCGGTGGCGGTGGAAATTCCGGGGCA
>JBDSJW010000422.1:0-12778 GCA_039917235.1 Kapaibacterium sp. (SeqCode)
CATCGCTTCTCCGGGAGAGGCGATCTACTCGACGATGCCGGTCTCGGCAGGGAGTTACGGGACTTCGAGCGGGACGTCGATGGCCGCGCCGATCGTCTCCGGCGCGGCCGCGCTCCTGCTGACGAAATATCCCGATCTCCCCCCCGGCCAGGTTATCGCCATCCTCCAGTCCACCGTTGATACCATCGACTCGCTGAACCCGAACTATCACGATGTTCTCGGCACCGGACGGCTCAATATCGAGCGGGCACTGACGGTTGGCCCCGCCGGGGAAGCCGCGTCGGTGCTGGATTACAAGGTGATTGAGAGCGCCAACCCCGGCATCGTGGAGGCTGGGGAGACGATTGCATTCCATCTCCGCGTCAAGAACCTCCTCAGCCCCGTCACCAACATGAGGGTGATACTGACGGCGGCATCCGGGGAGACGCCGGATATCGAACAATCGATCGAGGAGTTTGGCGCGATGGATTCCTACGAGGAGCGCGAGAGCGGCGACGGCTACTTCCGCGTCACCATCCCGAAGGCCGTCCCGACCGATTACAAGCTCCGCCTCTACTTCGTGCTGATGGATGGCGATCGGAAAATCGGCCTGAAGATCGTTGAGCTGATGGTAAACCCGAACTACGGCACCACGGCGTTCAACCGGACGCGGGTGACGTTCACCGGCAACGGCCGGATCGGCTTCAACGATTTCCCATCCAATCTTCAGGGGAAGGGGTTCTCGTTCGATTCATCGGCTAATCTTCTCGCCGAGGGGGGGCTGATTGTGGCAACCGGGCCGGATCGCGTGGAGGACGTTGTGCGCGGCGGAACCGATTACGCGCTGGGGCTGGGGCTTCAGACGGTGGAGCCGTATCGCGTGGGCTATGTGGCGACGGAAAACGCGGAGGTGGGGCATGCCCGTTTTAACGACGCGCACCTTCCGGCGCAGACGCGCATCGGGCTGGATATCACGCTCACCACAAGGCAGTACAACGATTCGGCGACGTCGAATCAGACGCTCCTTCTCTACCGGATACGGAACACATCGGCGGCGCGCCTGACCAATCTCTACTGCGCCCTCTTCATGGACTGGGATCTGGGGCCGGCGGGAGCTGATGACTATATCTCCATTGATCTTGAGCACAGGCTTGGCTACACCGACAACCGGAAGAACCGTCGCCTCCCCTATACCGGGACGATGCTCCTGAGCGACCAGCCGGCGAACTTCTACGCCATCGACAACTCCACCGATTATCCGATCGGCAAGGGCTTTATGGCGGCGGAGAAATGGGATCTGATCTCCGGCGGAATAGGTCGCGAGGAGACGAAGACCGGGGACTGCTCCATGATCATCGGCGCCGGGCCGATAGCGCTGGAGCCGGGGGCCGACACGGTGGTGGCGTTCTCGCTGATGGCCGGGGCGAACATCACCGAACTGAATGCATCGGCGGACGCGGCCAGCGCCCGGTTTGCGGCGCTTGGCGAGATACCCGGCGGGCCCATCCTCCTCCCCTCCGATTTCATGATCGCCGGCTCCGTCCCCAATCCATTCAACGGCGAGACTGTGATCGAGTACTGGCTGCCGATGGAGGGAGAGGCATCGCTGGATGTCTTCGATGCCATCGGACGGCGCGTGGCGACGCTGGCGAGCGGGTTCCAGACCAAGGGGGTCCATACAGCCCGCTTCACCCTCCCGGACAATGCGGCAAGCGGGATGTACGTTGTTCGTCTGACGGCATCCGGCATGGTAGTCTCGCGCAACCTAATTCACTTGGCGCGATAACGCTCCATTCGTATCATGCCGCCAACTCATGCCATTCCGGCAATGGTTTCCGGGCGTGGGCACGCCCCGACAGGCAACACACTCTCCTCGAACAATGATCATGCGTCAACGCATTTTACTTCTCATACTGATCGCCATCGGCGGCGCCGGGATATGCGGCGCGCAGACGCTCCGGTTCAAGTCCCCCCCCCGCGACGTTGACGCGATATCCATTCAGGGGGAGATCAGGATCAAGGTGACGCGCGATGCGTTTACGCGCGGCGTCACGGCCGGGAATTTCGGCGCGGCGGCGGCCAGATACGGCATCTACGATATCACGCCGTGGATCGACCCGAAACTCCTTGCCTACCATGCCCCGGCGTACAAAACGACGTTCGGGAGCGGAACGGAGGAGCCGGGATTGCGGCCGCTGATGAGGATATTGATCGTCCACTATTCATCGCTCGATGACGCCGAGGAGGTGGCGCGGGCGTTCCAGGGGATGCCGGGGGTGGAATATGCCGAGCCGGTCTACAAACGGAAGCTCCTCTTCGCGCCGAACGATCCTCTTCTCTGGCAGCAGCAGCAGTACCTGGACAAGATCGGCGCGCCGCTGGCGTGGGATAACGTCCGCGCCGACAACTCCATCATCATCGCCGTCACCGATGCCGGCATCGACAGAACGCATCCCGACCTGAAGGATGCCATCTGGACAAACCCCGGAGAAACCGGCAAGGATGCCGACGGCAACGACAAGGCGACCAATGGAAAGGATGATGACGGCAACGGCAAGATCGATGACTGGTGGGGATATGATTTCGCCGGCAGCAACGGAAACAATCCCGATAACGATCCCTCCCCCGGCGCCACGCACGGCACCCACGTGGCCGGAATCGCGGCGGCGAGCGGGAACAACTCCGTGGGGGGAACAGGCGTGGCCTTTGGCGCGCGCATCATGTCGGTGAAGATCGGCGATGACGCCCCCGATCCCGAACTCTCCAACGAGGCCGCGGGTGTGCTCTACGCCGCAATGAACGGGGCCAAGGTGATCAACTGTAGCTGGGGCGGCTCGGGAAGCTCGCTGGCGGAAGCGGAAGTGTTCGCAAAGGTGCAGAGCCAGTTCGGCGCGGTGGTGATAGCCGCATGCGGAAACAAGGGGCGCGATCAGGCCATCTACCCCGCCTCCTATCCCGGCGTCATCTCGGTCGCCTCGGTTACCACGTCCGACGCGAAGGCAACCTCCAGCAACTACAACGTCCGCGTGGATCTCTCCGCCCCCGGCGAAAACATCTTCTCCACCCTCCCCGGCGCCAGCTACGGGCTGATGAGCGGCACATCGATGGCCGCCCCGATGGTGAGCGGCGCCGCCGCGCTGATCATGAAGAAGTACCCCGGACTCGACCCCGGTCAGATTGCGGAGATCATCCGCGCAACCGCCGACGATATCAACGGCACGTTCGATCCCGCCTACCACGACAAGATGGGAACGGGCCGCCTCAACCTGGGGCGCGCGGTGACCGAAGGGATATCGATCCGCTCGGCGAGGATGGTGAACTTCCGGATCGCGGAATCCACCCCGGACGGCGTGGTCGATGCGGGGGAGACGATCACGATCCGCGCCGATATCAGAAATTTGCTGGCGAACTCCCCGACCGTTACGGCCACGCTGGCTTCGTCCAGCGATCCCGGCATCGCGATTCAGGGGGCCACGCAGAACTTCGGCGCCATGACCACGGGGCAGACACTGACCACGGAGGAGAGCGTCTTCCGCGTGACGATCCCCGCCAACACGCAACCGAACAGCATGGTCATCTTCAAGATCACCGTGACCACGCCCGACAGAACATCCAGCCAGTATTTCTCGGTACTGGTGGCCCCCACCTATCTGACCACCAACTACAACCAGATCGCGGCCACGTTCAACAGCATCGGGAACATCGCCTACAACGGGTTCAACACGAAGCAGGGGGATGGTTTTTCGTTCGGCAGGAATGGGGAGCTTCTCTTTCATGGCGGATTGATGATCGGCACCGGCCCGGATCACCTTTCGGAGGTGGTTCGCGTGGGAGGGCTTACCGAGGGGGAGAGCGATGGATTCCATTCCACGCAACCCTACCGGCTGCGGATGGCGACCGATTCCAGCGCGCAGATCGGAACCGCGAAGTTCAACGACGCGCACCGTGGAACGGCGGGAACGGGGGTCGATGTGGAGATGCACACATACGAGTACCGTGATCCATCGGCATCGAACATTGTAGTGGTGGCCTATACGATCCGCAATACCAACCCGACCCCGCTGCACGGCCTCCGATGCGGGCTCTACCTGGACTGGGACATAAGCCCGGCGTACTACTATGACCAGACCGGCTACGATTCGCTCAACCGGCTGGCGTACCAGCGGGACACACGCGACGAGCAGAAACTGTTTACCGGAGCGGCACTGCTGACGCATCAGGAGCCCGGATTCTACGGGGTGGATAATGAGACCGCCGACGGAGGCGACAGCATCGAATTTGGGTTTACGCCGGAGAAGAAATGGAAGATGCTCTCGGCAAAACTGCACGAGACATCGCTGGTCTGCGACGCCGGCATGGTGATCAGCGCCGGCCCGATCGATCTTGCCCCGAACGATACGACAACCGTGGAGTTCGCGCTCCTTGTGGCTTCTGATTTTCCCGGCCTCCGTTCCGCCGCCCAGCGGGCGCTTGAACTCAGGAAGCTGAGCGCCGTGCCGGCATCCCCGGCGATTGCGGGGAGCCAGCTCAATCTTCAGGCATATCCCAGCCCGTTCCCGGAGATCACCGACCTTCGCTTCACGATGCCCCGTCATTCCCACGCCGACGTGGTTGTGTACGATCTGCGGGGAAACATGGTGGCGAAGATCTACGACGGTGAGCTGGATGCGGGAGAATACCGTTTCCCCTTCAACAGTGCCGGTCTCCCGGATGGAACATACGTCTATGAGGTAAGGGCCGGAGCAACCGTTGAGCATGGAAAGGTGGTGAAGCTGCGGCGGTGAGCCTGCCACGCGCCAAGAGATGAATAACGAAGCGGGCTCCCCTCCTCTGGCTGGAAGGGAGCCCGCTTCATCTATAATAAGATCTCCCTCGCGGAAGACCGGCTGTTCAGAACCATCCGAACCGCAACGTCATCCCCAGCGAGGGGCCGGAAAGGGTTTGATTGGTAATCCCCGCCGTCTCAACACCGTTAACGAATCGGTAGCTCGCCAGCACGTCAAGCCGGATGCTCTTCGAAACGTTCAGCTCCACGTTTGCCGCGGGCTCCACCACGAAAAAGACATCGGGCGCATTCTGATCCCGCTGGTCGAATACATCAGGCCAGTTGCCCCGGTGCTGGCCGATCATTCCCGCTCCAATCATCGTCTGGACGCCGACGTGCAGAAGATTATCCGGCATAAACTGATAGCCGATAATCCCGCCGCCGTAGCCTACCCGCAGCATGTTCGCATCGGTGCCGAGCCCCTCGGTCAGCGGTTCGGTGATGGTGGCATATCCACCGCCGCCGATATAGAATGAGTGATTAATCACCCACGCCACCTCGGCTCCCGCCAGGGCATTCCATTGACTATTGATGCGCGTCGCCTTGGCCGAAATTCCGCCGAACACGCCGCTCTGTAAATCGCCATCCAGCAGAGTCTGTGGCTGCGCGTATGCGGTGGCGGCGGATAATATAAATGCCGCAATTATTCCGAGTCCTTTCATGCTATATCACCTCCGTGATTATTGTTGATATTGTTGTGCCGTGAGATTTTTCAATTCGTTCGCATTCGCGCATCGACATCATCGATATTCAGCGCGTTGTTTCAGCGCCTGGTTCATCCTCTCAAATCCCCGCAGCGTATTGCTTTCAATCGATTTGAGAATAATTCTGCTCAGCACTCCGGAGAAATTCTCCCCCTGCGTAAGCCGCACCATGCCGTTTCCCAGATCATCAATCCTGAAATAATGATGCCCGTCGAATATTCCCTTCACGATAAAACTTCCCAGCCAGTCGAAATATCTATACGGCTCCGATCTGAGAATTTTCGGATGGAATGTCATCTTCCGCCCGCCATTATTCATGACATTATCCAGCCGCGCCCCAACAATTGCCTCACCACGGCTGCTGATGATAAACGGATTCCATGCGCTGTAATCGCTGAAGGAAGTGAGTATTTCCCACACTCGCTCCCTGGAAGCGTTGATGATTATTTCGGCGGAAATTGTCTTTGTCGTGTTCATGATAACGGGACGATTATTCCATCCGCCCGCCTCCTCATTATCTCCGCATTGGAAGCTTTATGATCGAGACAACCGGAATATCAATTATGTGACAACGGGAGCCGGTACGGCGCGGCGGCGGGCTGGGTTCACGACTGGGAGGATATTGAAGTGATGAAGTGTAATCCCTCCGAACGGCGGCACGGCAGGCACCAAATGCGGAACGGCCGGCCGATGCTGATGAGCTGATCGGGCCGGCCGCTGAAAGGTTTGGGATGTGCCTGAAGTTATCTATTCCGAGCGTTCTCGTAAACGGACTGATGTCCCGGATCAAGATAGAGAAGCTTTTTCCAGATAAGCGGATCGCCGTAGCCCGTGAAGATTTCCGCGTACTCCACGTCCTTTGAATCGTTCAGGACACGCATGACGACGGAGGGGGCAACCAGCCGGTCCACCGCGATCACAAGGTTGGAAAGATGGTTGCTGATGGAGTCCAGCGCGACGGCGCGATTCTCATTGATGAGATCAAGCCCGTTATAATGATAATCGTAGATGAACTTCCGAATCGGGTTGAATCGCAGGTCGGTCAGCTCGCGGATAAAGCCGTAGCGGGAATAGGTGCCGGATGATGTCTGCGTTCCCCATCCGCTCAGATCGGTTCGCACCTGCGCCCGCTGCGCCAGCGCCCACGCCTTCTCGAACTGCGATGATCCGCCAAGATAGGCGTAACTGTCAAGGTCGAGCCCGAGCGCGATATAGACGTAGAAATCGATCAGGCCGGTCAGCTCATCGTAGCGGCTCAGATCCTGGATAAACGGCTGGTTGCGATTGTAGTGAAAACTCCATCCCTCATCCAGCACCTTCATCATCGGCGAGAGCTTTTCCGACTTGTTTAATGTTCGCTGGCTGCCGATAAGGAGCTTGGCTCCGTAGGCATTATCGCTGGACGCGCTAAACACAACGCTGAAGTTCATCTTCACCTTCTCCCCCTCCCACGGGCCATCGGTCCAGCGGGTGGAGTTGATGTAGCGCTGCATTTCATCGGCGAAGCCGGCAACCTCCTGCCGGCCGATCAACGGAAGCTGATCGGCGTTGAACGAGACCGTTGCGTCGATCTCCTGCGCCATCAGCGTGGGAGCGCAGACGCCGGCAATCAGTATCGCCAGCAGGGCAATGGTCGATGAGAATTTCATACTGTTGACGAAGGGAAAGTTCTAGTTGAGTACGCGCCGCATGCCGCGCATGTGAGAAAAACCACTCACAACGGACCGCGATTGCTGCACGAAGTTTATCGACTGGCGGATCGCCGCCCCTCCTGGCGCCGGAGATATCCCATATCATCACTTGCGCGCCGGGGCACTGTTCAGACGGACAAGCGGGCGGTTGATTTGCCATTGATACGGCGGAACCGACAATCGCCACACATCACCACCGAAATCATCACCATCATGATCCCAACCAATCTACTGAACCGAACCCATTGGATAAAGGGCTTTGCCCTCCTCATCCATATTGCCCTGGCGCCATATCTCCGCGCTCAGACCGCGATGCTGGCAAGCGCACCGGAAACCGCGCTCGCCGGATCGGCCGCCGCCAGGGTGGAAAGCCCTTGGTTTGCCAGAATCAACCCCGCGGCTATCGGAGAGGCGCGCGGCGGTGCTTTTTCGGCCTCGTTCGCTCCGGCATCGATCGGCATCGCCGGTTATCGCGAGGAGGCGATGATGATGCTCCTGCCGATCGACACAATCTGGCGTGTTGCCGCCACCGCCACGTTTACCGGCGTTCCGGGGTACGGCGAGCTGGAAGGGAGCGCTATCGCGGCGTACAATCCGGCGCCGCAGGTGACGATCGCCATTGGAATCGGCATCTACTCGCTCAACATCCAGGACTACGGCTCGGCGATGACGCCAACAATCGACCTGGGAGCAACCGCGAGGCTGAGCGACCAGATACGGTTCGGCTGCGCGATGCGGAATCTGGCGCGGGCGCGCATCGCCGGCACCGATCTGCCGCAACGGGTCGGCTTTGGATTTGCGTTTGAGGTGGGGAGCGGAACAATCCTTTCGGTGGATGCCAGCGATGAGCTACGTCGCTCGGCGGCGGTATCGCTCGCGCTCAGCACATCGCCGCTGGCCGGGCTTACCATCCGGGGAGGGATCAGCAACGGCCCCGGGATGATATCGTTCGGGGTGGGATACAACCTGAGCGATATCACCTTCGACTATGGCGGAGCATATAGCTCGCCGCTTGGGTTCAGGCACGTTATCGGGGCCGGCGTGCGGTTCTGACAGATGAAGGAGATCATCCGCCGCGTTGGCCTTTACCACACAAGCCATATATCACCATTCAGAGGAGGCAATCGATGAGGCACCACATCATCATTCCACGCATCATCTTCAGGGCTTTCACATTTATCGGCGTCGTGCTGGCGCTGCATCACGCGGCTTCCGCGCAGCCGCCACGATCCGCCACGGAGGAGGCCGATGAACGGGCCGGGGAAAAAATCGCCGAGGATGGAACCGATGGCTCGGACGATTCCGAGCTGCTGGACGAACTGGAAGGCTATCGCCGGAACCCGATCGATCTTTATACCACGACTGCTCACGCGCTGGCCCGGCTGCCGGGGATATCCATCCGCGATGCCGCCGCCATTCTCGCCTTTATCGACCGAACGTCGCCATCCGGCTGGAGCGATTTCGACACCCTTTCAATCATCTCGAAACGACAGCTTCTCATCCTCCGCGATTACGGATCGCTCGACCGACCGGATATCCGCCCGCCGCAACGCGGGCTTAGTGTGGAGATCAGGACGCGGGTGATGGAGGATCTTCAGCCCAGACGCGGCTATCACGACCCGCTCTACCGGATCGCCCCGCGGCGCGACCCGGTGACGGGGGATTCGCTCGGGCTGGATACGATCTCCGTCGGTCATACATATCTGGGCGGCCCGCAGGGGGTGATGTCGCGCGTGCTGATCTCCTATGGCGATATCTCCGGCGGGATCACATTCGAGAAGGACCCCGGGGAACCGCTCCTGTTTAGCGATACCGCGGGCTACTCCTACGGTCGCTACGAATACGCCGATCCACGCACACCCACCAGCGAACATATCTCCCGATTCGGGGGTTTTCTGAGCGCGCATGCAAGCATTCACCTGAAGCCGGTAACGCTCTTTGCCGGGGATTTCTCGGCGGAATTCGGCGAGGGGCTGGTGCTGGGAGGAGCGTCCGGCGGATCGAAGGGGGGGGATGTGACATCATCCCCCTATCGGGCGGCGCGGGGGATCACAAGCTATAAATCGGCCGGGGAGATTGCCTTTTATCGAGGGGGAGCCGTGGTGCTGAACGAGGGCGCCTGGCTGCCGGCGGGCATGAGCGCCAGCATCTTTGGATCGGTCAGAAGCCTTGATGCATCGATCGATTCGACCGTCAGCGATGGCGGCGAGTCATCATCATTTATCAGCTCATTCCGGGAGGATGGTTATCACCGCAGCAGAAGCGAGATACGGCATGATGGGAACGCCCGGGAAATCGTTCTGGGAGCGCATCTCCAGGAGCGTTTTGATCGTGGGAGAATCGGCGTCACGGCGTATAGTTCGCGGTACAACCGGCCGGTGCGCGGAAGCCAGCCGTACGATTTCGCTGGTGATCATTCCTTTATGGCGGGGATCAACGGCAATTATTCCATCGGCCCGGCGACGGTGTTCGGGGAGATAGCCCGTTCGGCGACGGGGGCTGTCGGCGGAATCGGCGGCGCCATCGCAAAGCTATCGGGCTCTGAGATCTGTATCGTGGCGCGCCATCTTCCCGCTGATTTCTACACGCCGCACGGCTCGGGCTTTGGTGAATCGCCCAACCGGCAGCACAACGAGGAAGGGATCTATATCGGCGCAAGGGCTCCGCTCATCCCGAAGGCAACGCTCTCCGCCTATCTGGATCTTTACCGATCGCCGGAGCGGAGCTTCTCGGTCCCCTTCCCCCGCGCCGGAATCGATGGCTACATGGAACTTGGATATCATCCCGGCCGGAACCTGGAGCTTACCGCCCGACTCCATCGCGAGACAAAGGGGGACGCGGTTACGCTGGCGGACAGCCTTGGGCGCGACAGGCGAAGGCTGATCGACCGGACGGTGACGGCGGGAAGGCTGGAGGCGGAATATTCGATGGCGAACGGGAGCATCAGGCTTCGCGGGAGAATCGAGCGGAGATTTGTGGATTACGACGGAGCGCGACCGTCGGCCAATGGGATCATCACCTTTGCCGACATACGGCTGCGGCCACGGCCGGGGCTTTCGTTCGGCATGCGGCTGGCGCTCTTCGCGACCGATAACTTTGACGCGGCGGCATATGGGTTCGAGCAGGATCTTCCCGGCAGGCTCACCGATATCGCCCTTTCCGGTGAAGGACGGCGGTTTTATCTCTTCGCGAGCTGGCGGCCTGGCCCCGCGATTGTTCTATCAGCCAAATATGCCGAGACCGTCTATGCCGACCGGACGACGATCAGCCCCGGCGACCCGCAGGAGATCGCCGGGCCGGTGAACAACAGCCTTGCCGTGCAGGCCGATCTCACATTCTGAATCAAACTGTTGAAGGACGTCATCCGCGGCGTCCGGGGACGTTTCAAACGTCCCCCGACATTCACCGTTCCCTCACTGCGACGTCCAAAAGGACGCCTCGTTCGCTCAGGTTCGGTCGCCTTGCGGCTGATCGTCCTTGAACAGTCTGAGTAGCGGAAGTAATTCAACAGTCTGCCATCGAACAGTGACGATCCCTCCAGATCATTCCGGCGCGCTTAAACGCATCGCTTCGGAAGGGGGTCACAGCCGTTGATTCGAAATCGCTCTTCATTTCCCGGCAGCCGGCGGACGATCATCATATCGTACAATGCCGGGCCGCCATATCCCGGCAGATTCATACATTAGCAGACAATGAATTCCAAAACGTTCCTCCATAGCCCGATAGCCGGATCGATTCTGGCACTGATGATCGCCCTGGGGTCCATCTCCCCGGCCCAGTCCCGCACCCGGCTGGATGATGTGCGCGATATCGTCAAAAAGACGAAGGCGCTCTATAATTCCACGACGGCCGCCGAAGTCCGGTTTGAACAGGCGGGGGCAAACGGCAGCACATCCGGAACGCTTACCTATTCCGGCGGCGAGAAATTCCGTCTTGAGCTGCCGAAGCAGACCATCGTCAGCGACGGCGTGAAAACGTGGACCTACAGCCCCGACAAGAAGCAGGTGGTGATATCGAAGGCGGCGGGGGCAAGCGGGCGGCTTACGCCGGGGGAGATCCTGACGGCGTTTCCAGGAAGCTACGCCACGGAACTGGTCGGCGAGCAGACCGTTAACGGTCGCGCGGTATGGGTTGTCCGCTGCACTCCCGGAACCGGCAAAAAGATCGGCGACGTGACGCGCGCCACGCTCTATATCGACAAGGGAACGTATCGATTCCAGCAGGTGGATATCGAGAGCCCGACGGTTGGGACGGTGAAGTTGCGGATTACATCGGCGCAGTATGGCGTGAAGGTGCCGGAGACGAAGTTCACGTTCGCTCCGCCGCAGGGGGTACGCGTGGTGGATCTCTCGCGCTGAGAGGTCATTGCGCGGAATAATCGTTCAGAAGGGATAGTGAACCAGTGTGCCGGGACGTGACGAAAGATCGCGTCCCGGCTGAATATTAACGGCAACATCTGCTCCGAATCGTGCAGAATACCCCTACCGAATCACATCCCGCGGCCGCGACGACGCCGGCCGGAAAACTGCTTGCACGGGGGCGCCGCATCCTTTCCCGTCTCGGCTGGCTCTGGAAGCATATCGTGGAGGCGGCATTCCGTGCCGACAGCGATCACGTCTTCATGCTGGCGGCCGGCATCGCCTTCAACATCATCACCTCCCTTGTCCCGACCATCCTCCTGGTCCTCTTCGCGCTCGGCTATTTCCTCGATTCCGCGTCGATCATTCACCAGCTCAACGAGTACGCTACCACGTTTATCGTCACGCAGGGGAACCGCACGGATATTCTGATGAACCTGAAGACGCAGATAGCGGTGGTAATTCAGAATCGCGGGATCGCGGGAGTCATCGGCTTTATCGGCCTCCTCTGGAGCGCGTCGGCGCTGGCGGCATCGATTCGCGTATCGGTCAACAAAGTCCTCCGCTGCCGGGAGGTTCGCAATTACTTCATCTACAAGCTCTACGACATCGTGGCGATCATGCTGATCGGGCTGCTGGTATTTGTCTCGATCGTCACCGGCCCGCTGCTGCAACTGCTGCTGGCCGCCAGCGATCACGTCGGGACGGTGCTGCATCTGGTCGGGATCGAGGGGTTTCTGACCGATATCGTCAATTTTGTGATCACCCTCCTCCTCTTTTACGTCATCTTCCGCTATGTCCCCTATCAGAAGCAGGAGCAGCATATCATCTGGATCGGAACGCTGACCAGCACCGCGCTCTGGGAGCTGGCGCGCTACGTCTTCAGCTTCTACCTCACGGAATTCGGGACGCTCGGGCGCGTGTACGGCGCGTATGCGTTCTTCGCGGCGGCGGCGCTCTGGATTTATTTCAGCGCGCTGGTCTTCCTGATCGGCGCGGAGGTGGCGTACCATATCAAGCAGAGCCGCTGGAACGCGAGAAGGACGTTCAACAGGATATCGCGGGAGATTTAGAGGCGTCATCACCATCCACGCTATAATCTTACTCCACGCGAACCACAAACGGCGCCGTGATGATTTTCCCGTGATGCTGGAACTGGCCCCAGATTTTATAATATCCCGGCGATGGAAAATTCGTGTGAAAAATCACATTCGGCCCGCG
>JBDSJW010000423.1:0-6249 GCA_039917235.1 Kapaibacterium sp. (SeqCode)
TCAATCCGGACGGGCCTGTCCGACCGCGCCCGGTTCCGACCCCCGTTTATATCCGACCGAAATCCTTCCCCGATCTTCTCGATCGTAAGGAGGAGCGGGAGGAGACGCTTGGAGCGATCGCCCGGAATATGACCGTGGAATTGAGCGGCGAGCCGGGGCTGGGAAAAACCGCGATGCTCCGCCATGTTTCGCATGTCTGCGCTGGTGATTTCTGCTCCGATGGCGTGATCTACGTGGATGGTCATGATAAACCGCTCGGCGATATCCTTCAGTTTATCTACGATGCGTTTTACGAATGCGATGTCCGCTACCGGCCCACGGAGACCGAGCTGCTCCGCGCGCTCCAGCAGAAGCGGGCGCTGATCGTGATCGACGACATCCGGGCGACCGATGATGATTTCCGGGGATTTGCCAACAAGGTCCCGGAAGCCACCTTCCTTGTTGCGTCGGATAGAGGGTGTCTGGTTCAGGAGGTCGATTCGGTGGATCTGCACGGGCTGCCGCTGGATGACGCGCTGCTGCTGATCGAGCGGGAGCTGCGGCACACGCTGACGCCGGATGAACGGGTTGCGGCGCGGGCGCTCTGGGAACTCTGCAAGGGGAAGCCCGCAACGCTTGTCGCCATCGCAAGTGACACGCGAAGGAAATCATCCACGCTTGCCGATGCCGTCGCCGCGCTCTCACCGGCGGCTCCCGCGCAATCGGCGGCCGATGCGCTGCTGGGCGCTGCCACCGCCGATGAGCGGAATATCCTTACGGTGCTTGCGTTCTTCGGCGGCGCGCCGGTTGGCGAGGAACATCTTGCCGCGATCGCAGGGCTTTCGAACATCGGGCCGATGCTGGAATCGCTGGTGGATCGTCATCTGGTGGAGTCATCGCCGGAGGGATACAGGCTGGCGGCCGATCTGGTGGAGCCGCTGCGGGGCAGGCTGGATTACGCCGCCGCCGGTGACAGGGCGGTAGGTTATTTCGCTGATCATATCGCGCGCCAGCATCCGGCAATCGCCGAACAGAAAACCGCCGCTTCCACACGGGAAACAACGCGCGCATGGAACCCACTCCTTCTCCTTCCCGATTCCGCGGCCATCCTCCGAGCCCTCTCCTGGGGAACCGAGCGCGGAATGTGGAAGGGGCTTCTCTCGATTGTTCCCGGCATCGAGGCGGCGCTGACCCTCGCCGCCCGCTGGGAGGCACGGGCGGCGGTGCTGAAGACCGGTATTCTGGCCGCGCACCGCGCCGGCGATGATGCCGCCACCGCATGGGGGCTGCATCAGCAGGGATCGCTTGCGCTCTGTCTGGGCAATGAGGCGTCGGCGCGGGAGCTGCTGACCCAGGCGCTCGAACTGCGACGGAAGCTGGGGGATGAGGCGGGCGCCGCCGTGACAAGCCATAATCTCGCGCGGCTTGGAGGGGGTGGTGTTCGCCGGACGGGGGGGAGAAATCGCGTGCTCCTGCGGGCCCTTGGCGGGCTTCTGGTGGTTGGGCTTCTTATCTATCTGCTCTGGCCCGCATCGCCGCTGGTTGCGCCGTTCAAGCTGCATGGCGGATGGGAGAGCAACGCGGGAGCGGTGATGCTTGCATGGACGGGACGATCCGATCACGCAACCGGCTTCCAACTGGAGCGACGCAACTCCGGCGGCCGGTTTGGGGCGATCGCTTCGCTGCCGGCTGGCACTGCCGCGTATACCGATAGAACCGCCCGCGCCGATTCCACCTATATCTATCGCGTGCGGGCAATCGACGGGAGCAGAACATCCGACTATTCGAACCTTGATACGGTCGCCGCGCTGGCCTTACCCGCGGTCATTCCCCTTCACCAACTTCCTCCCATACACCAACTTCCCCCCATAAAGGATAGCGTAATTGCGTCCGACACAACAAAGACCGGCCGCCCGCCGAGCAGCCCGGCCGCGATCGTGCTGAGCGGGTTGCGGATCGATTCCACGCAGGTCTCGGGGGAATCCCGGGTTGGCGCGACTGTCGAGTTGAGCGGGGCCGCGCCGGAGGATATGTCGATTTCCATCGTTGCAAATCCCGCGGGTGTCATTGAGGTGCCCTCGGTTCTGATCATCCCGAAGGGGGCTCGCGCGCGGCGATTTTTCCTCTCGATCGGCAGCGTGAAATCCTCGCTGAAAATCCGGGTTGTTGCCTCGGGCGGCGGTATCGAAAAAGATGCGTATCTCACAGTGATGGCGGCCCCGCCTCGCCTGGTGGATCTGGTGCTGACGCCAAGGGTGTTTATCTACGGCGATGCGAGAGGCGTTTCGGGGAGCGTTCGGATCGACAGGCCCGCGCCGGATGGTGGGACGCATATCGATCTCTCCAGCAGCTTCCCGCGTCTGGCGGGCGTGCCGGCCGATGGCGTAACGATACCGGCGGGGAACACAGCGCAGCGGTTCGATATCACCATTCCTCCCTCCATATCAAACCCGAACAGTCTTAAAGTGATGCGGGTGCAGGCTCTGACGGCGATCATCACCGCCACGGACCGGCGGTGGAACGTGTCGATATCCGATACGCTGGCGTTCAGGCCACCTTCAAAGCCGACCACGCCTCCGGTCACGAACATCGATTCACTCAAACGAGCAGAGCGGCTGAAATCAATGATCGTCAGGCCGAAAAGCCCTCTGGTCAGGACCGTACCAAAATAATCGACCATCCCCGGAACCCTTGCGCCACCGGCGTTGGAGGGGGCCGGGGAGTAATACTATCATGGAGCAGGCTATGAGCGAGCAGACACCGAACGAAGGGCATCACGTTACCGTGACCGGCAATACGACGGGGCAGATCGTCATCGGAAATCAGAACAGGGTGACGATGATGATCAACGCCGAGAAGGCCGGCATCACCGAGGATGATCGCGACCAGATGCGGGGTCTTCTGGACGAGCTGCGCGCCAGAATGCGCGCGGCGGTTCCGGTCGCTGGAAAGGAGGATGTGCTGAAGGAGGCGCGCGCGATTTCCAAGGAGGTGGAGGCGGAGGAGCCGGATGCATCGGTGATCAAGCGGGCGATAGAATGGATCGGTGGACAGCTTCCATCAATGAGCGACTGGGCCGGCAAGGTGATCGTCACCCCGTTTGTCGCCAAGGCGATGGAGGCGGCCGGAACCGCCATCACCGGGATTATCGGCGGGCTTTGACAGCTTCCTGAATACGCTGGCCTTCATCGTCAGGTTCAGGCACCTTAAGCCGTCCAGTCTGGCGAAAGCCTTAGTCCAGGTTCTAACGGGGCATCGTACCGCGCAAACAGAAAAGCTCCCATCAATTCACCAATTCATCGTTCGAGGAGTTTTGCATGCAGTTGCCAAGCGAGGAGAATCTTCCATCATCGGCTTCCGGCCAGCAAACCGTTCCGGCCGTGGCGGGGAAGGATTATATCGTGCGGGCCGCTATTCATCCCGGCATCGGGGTGGCGCGGATCGGAAACAGCACGGAGGAGGATGGCTATTATATCGGGCCGGAGGTGACCAATCCTCCGCTGACTCCTGCCGGCGCCACGCGCGATGCCACGGGGGCAATCAAGCGTCAGGCCGCCCGCTTCAGAATCTACGGCTACAATGCCGATGGGGAGGTGGTGAGGGAGCTTACCGCCGGTGACGCGGAGATCGTCTGGACCGCGCATCTCGCCAACACAAAATCCGCGTGGTATCAGTTTCAGGCGGCGCTCGATATCCCGGAAGCCTCCACCATGTCCGTCCCCCTGCGGAACGCCTCCATCAAGGGCTCCGCGCGCGAGTCGCTTGCCATCGATCCGGGGCCGCGTTCCATCAGCGGCGCGGGCGTTTCCGGCCCGGACTATCAGTTCGATACCGGCGCGTTCATGGGCACGCCGGTCCCGCTCGGCGAGGTCCGCACCGATGATGCCGGCCGGCTGCTGGTGCTTGGAGGGCTTGGCGCCTCGGCATCGCCGGAGGGAAAGCCGGTCTTTGATCCCGCCAACCCGAACAGCTTTAACAACGCGGATGGATGGTATGATGATATATCCGATGGGCCGGTGACCGCCACGGTTTCAATCGGCGGTCGCGCTATTCCGGTGGAGCCGGCCTGGGTTGCCGTTGCCCCGCCGAACTACGCCCCCGACGTGATCGCTTGGCGCACGCTCTACGATCTCCTCCACGATTCCTACGTGCAGTGCGGGTGGCTGCCGTTCCCCGATACCGCATCGTTTACAAAGGATGTCCTCCCGTCGCTTCGCCGTCTCTCCAATCTCCAGTGGGTCAACAAGGGCTTTGCGACGATGTTCGGAAAGGGATGCCCGATGGATTTCGATAATCCCGACGTTATCGCAAAGCTGGCCTACAAGCCGGCGAACGCCGGGGATGCCGATCCGTACGCGGAGCTGCGGCAACAGGTGTTTAACGCGTTCCGTCCCGCAAACAACAAGGTGAACGATCCACGCACATGGCCCTGGATCTACGGCGATGCCTACGGATCCTTCTCCGATACATCCCCACGCAACAACCTTGCCCTCCCCGATGTGCGCGCCGGTCTGCTGGAGTTCTGGGTGCGCGGGAAGTTCGTCAACGACTGGAACGGCTCCATGCTCCCCGATGGCGATATCGAAACCCTGCCGATCGCCGAACAGCCGTCGATGCTCGATCAGGCCGCGCTCCACTTCTGCCTTGCCGACGCGTTCCATCCCGGCTGCGAGATGACCTGGCCGATGCGCCACACCACGATGTACTCCGCTCCCTTCCGCATCCGCCATCGCACAAGCGGCGAGCCGCCCCTCACCTACGGCTCGGAGCTGACGCAGGAGATTGTGCTCCTTCCCGGTGGCCCGCTCTACGCGCAGGCTCCCGGCGATATCTCGCGCTGGATGGCGCTTCCGTGGCAGGGAGATACGGCATTCTGCCGTTCCGGCTACTCCCCGGAATACGATCCCTATCTCCCAACCTTCTGGCCGGCGAGAGTGCCAAATCAGGTGCTGACGCAGGATGATTATGAAACGGTGATCGATACAACGCTCCCCAGGGAGACGCGCGTCGCCGCCTACAACAACCGCGAGAACTGGCTCCGCGCGCTTTCCGGCCCCGCTCCTCAGCAGATGATGGAGATGATCGCGGAGTTCGGAAAGATGGGGATTGTGGAGGCACGCCCCGGCGTTGCGAACGATCCCGATTTCCCCGAGATGATGATGGTGGAATGTCTGCCGCTGGAAGTTGCCCAGGCGCTCAAGGCAAAGGCTTCCACGCGACTCCTGAAAGCCGCCCCCGGCGCCGTGCCGGAGGAAAAGAGCCTTCTGGAGCGCGCCGGCTGGGAGAGCGCGGAACAGCTTGAGGAGTTCCGTCGCCTGATACGCTGGTGAGCCTGTCCGCCGGTGAAATGATGATATTGCTGGCGGCATACGCCTGTGGCGATGCGGCCTTCGTGTTGGGTATTCCCGATTCGGGGGCCGCAATGCTCGTGGCGATTTCATGAATAATAAATCAGCGCTATCGTTATCCGCTGATTATTTCCGGATCAATTATTTCCAAGAAGCTCGTTATGATGGAAGATCAAACTCCACGTCCGCGACCCCGCATCCGACTCAACATTCTGCTGGGAATTCTTATCCCGGCCATTGCATTTGCGGTGGGATGGTATCTCACGACCGAATCCGGCAGGCAACGCCATGCGCTGATTGATAAAGGGGTGCATGTGCCTGGAAGGCTGATCGCGGTGGAGGAGACGGGAAACCTGATTAATCGCTCGCCGCAGCTTCTGCTGACGATGGAATTTGCGCGCCTGAGCGGACGGCTGGATACGGCGCAGACAAAGTTCGTTCCGGGGCTTCGGAGAATTCAGTTATTTCAGCCGGGCGCGGAGATCGTTGTTGCGTACGATACGGCGGAGCCCGGAAATGTGACGCTGGTCGATGTTAAGAACGGTTCGGCCGGTGCTTCCGATGCATCCGCGAGGACAATCGATTCACTGCGGCGCGTCACCGATTCGCTCAAAAAGGAGATCGGAACATCGAAATGATGTTCGGTTGATAATTAATGGTCACGGCGGGCCATCACCCCGCTCGCAACGGATATGCTCACATAAACAACCGGAACAGGAGGAAGAGGCCACCGGCCAGGAGCATCGAGACGGGGAGGGTGAGAATCCATGCCATGGCGATCCTGCGCACGGTGCTGCTGTGCAGTCCCGTCTTGTTTGCCACCATCGTTCCGGCGATACCGGAGGCCAGGACATGCGTTGTGCTCACCGGCAGGCCCGCAAGCGTGGAGAGGCCGATGGTGCTCATCGCCACAAGCTCCGCC
>JBDSJW010000424.1:0-21590 GCA_039917235.1 Kapaibacterium sp. (SeqCode)
GCCTTGCAGCTGATCGTCCTTGAACAGTCTGGGCATCTGTAGTCATTCAACAGGCTGCTCTGAAAACGTGGCTGAACTTACGTCATGGAGGAACAACCGCGCAAGCTGGATCGGCGGGATTGGCTTACAGGGAGGGATGGGAATATCGCACGGCGGGACTGGGGATCCTTTTTCGGGATTTACCGAGCAATTTCCGGCATTATTCACCATGATATTCATGACGATATCGCGTTGAATACCATGGCCGGTGCGTTTGCGCGCGATGGAGCTGTCAGATGTGGATGGTGCTGTAATGCGGGCGGGGACCGGCTCGCCCTGAGCCGGCCCCCGCGCCGTAAATAATGTTACCAGGAAAGCGTAGATAACAGGGGTCGCTATAATCCGACATTATCCGCTGGCATTTCCTGGTAACAACTGCCGGACTGCATCATCCCCTGAGGTCTTAGGGAATAAGCGATGTCGAGATCCGGCCGGTAGCAATCTTTTCAACCTTGTTAAATTCACCCGAGCGGCGATGCCCTAATCGATGCTCGTTGAACTTTTACTGATGCAACTTACGGTGATCCCGAGGCCAGATCGCTACGTATTAAATACTTAGACCGGGCATCGGAAACCGGCGATATATCGTGGCATCACAGCAGCATCTCTCATTAATTCATAACGTTCCCGCCGGAAGCCACAGCACTAACGATAGCCGCAATCCCCGGAGCAGCCTCCGTGCATTGCGTAGATAATGGAATGCGCTCGCGAAAAATCCCCCTTCAGGCCAGCCGGTTTCATCCGGAATGCGCTGTTCGCCCGGATGTTCGCGACCACGTATCCACCAATGAAGGGAGAGTATCGAGGCGGAAAGGATATGCCCGCGCGATGGTCATCAACTGATAGATACTGGAGGTGGGGAACATGGATGGCGTGATGGATCTTCTTGCCGGGACAAAATACCGAGGAGGATGTCTGCCGCGCTGAGCGCATCGCAGGCACCCTCCTTCGGCGGGGTCCGTCGCTGTGGTACCGGTGGGGTCGGTCGTTGTACTTCCCTGCGTTCCGAAGCCGGTTATTGCCGGCCCGGTGGTTGTTCAACGTTGGTGCTTCCGGAGCGATCTGGAGGCGGATTGAGGGACCCGCGCGTCCTGCATCGAAGTAGATCGGGCATTACCGCCCCGGTTGCTGTTCGTCTGTTGCATAGTTCGGTGCCCGGTTGGGCACCAGCCAGAGGGTGAATCGACTGGTAGTTTCCGATGAAACTGAGGCGTTCCGGCATCCGATGCCCCGAAGTCAAACGATCTTCGTCAAAAAAATCGCCGGTTCGAGGCAGGCAGTGGGTGCGGTCGGCTGGTATTGTTTCCCGAAGGTCCCGTCTTTCACAGATGCAATTTCGCACGGGAATGGCACATTCCCACTACGTAGAAACTACTTAGAGCCACAACAGAAGAGGCCGCTGAAAGGGCTGTTCCCGCATCGGGCATCAGAGCGCGGCAAGGGAGGTCGAAAGGCTGGTGCCGGAGGTGATCCCCAGCTTTCTGCGGATGTTGTAGCGGTGGACTTCGATGGTCCGCACCGATGTGTAGAGAAGGTTGGCGATATCTTTGGTGGAGAGATTGATCTTCGTCAGCGAGCAGATCTTCTGCTCGGTCGGGGTGAGCGTGGGGAACCGTTCGGAGAGAATCCTGATGAAATCGTGATGGACCGTGTCAAGCTGCTGCTCGAAGATCTTCCAGTTATCATCGGCCCCGCGGCTGTTATCGATATCCTGCATGATCCGGTCCACAAGCTGGCTGCCGGAGTCCTTCTTGATCTCCGGGAGCTGTTTGATCTGCGACTTCAGCGTATCGAGCAGCTCATTCTTCTGTACCAGGTTCAGCGCCATCGCCGTCACCTCGTTCTGCTTGCTCTGCATCTCCGATTCAAGCTGCGCGGCTTTCAGGCGATAGATCTCCCGCTCCCGCTCCGCCTTTTCCATATCGAACCGCACCTGAAGCTCGGCAATCGATTTCTGTTTCTCCTGCCCCGCCAGCTCATGCCTGATCTGCGCGAAGAGCTTGTAATGATGCAGCGCAAGGGGTGGATCGCCCAGCTCCTCCTGGATGTGCGACAGCGCCTCGTGCAACTGATACTGTAATCGCGGCTCGTCGATCTCCTGGGCAATCCTCAGCGCCTGTTCGCAGACGATCAGCGCATCGTTGTAGGCGCCGGTCTGCTGATAGAGATTTCCGATACTGAGCAGCACGGAGACATGGAGATGATGATCATCCACCCCTTCCAGCGCATGCAGCGCACGCCCCTGGCATTCCAGCGCCACATCGAACTCGCCGATCTGCTCGTAGATCTTGCCGATGCTGGCAAGCGTGGCGGCAAAATTGGACTTATCCTCCAGCGCCTCGTAGATGGTGAGCGCGGTAAGCGAATATTCCAGCGCGATCTCCAGCTCCCCTCGCGAATAATGGACGCTTCCAAGATTGGTAAGCGCCTTTACCTCCTGATAGCGATTGCCGGAGCGACGGAAATATTCCAGGCCGCGGGTGAAATAATCGAACGCCGCATCGTAATCGCCGGTCAGCCCGTAGAGCCGTCCAACGGTGGAGAGCGCCACGCCGATGCCGTCCACATCGTTCATCTCCTCCTGAATCGCCAGACAGCGGAGGAAATAATGAAGCGCCTTGGCATAATCTCCAAGGCCGGAATAGGCATTGCCGAACGCCTCAAGCACCTTTGCCTCGGCCTCCCGTGATTCCGTCCCGGAGCAGCGATCGAGCGCCATCTGATACCACGAAAGCGCCTGCCGCACATCCCCCAGCTCCCCTTCCACATTACCGATTGCCAGCGCAGCCATCGCGGTTTCCCATTTGCGATCGGCCGAGAGGAAGAGATTGTACGACTCGCGGAAATCGGCCCGCGCCATATCGTGGCTGGAGAGGGCCAGATTGCAGAGCCCGCGGTGATAGAGCGCGTCCGCCATGGCGGGGACATCGTCCGCGGTCATCGCCACGCGAAACGCTTCATCGGCCAGACCGATGGCGTAGGCGGGATCGTGCTCATATGCATCCAGGAGGAACGATCGGAGAAGCGCGAGCTTCTCCGAGGAGTCGCGGGCGATGATCAATCGCTTCTCAAGCTGCGCCGCATGGCTATTTGCATCGAATCGTGCCGAAATCATTTTTTCGCTAATCACTGTATGAGATATCCGAACAATTTGTTTTTACGGAATCTTACCCCGATTTTATCAACGCTTTTACTGCTCATCACCGTGCCGTCTACGTATTTGTTACGTAGCGATGTTGTGGATTCCGCGCCGTAGGTTGCACATAACTTCTCGCGATCAACTTCTTGCCTCTTCATTCATGCGGGAGATCATCATCCGGTTATCGATGTGGGGATCCATTCCGCCCGCGACCGGCGCGTCGATGTAATCCCGCGGAGATGTTGAGAGATCCTGATTTCCTTATTGTTACGTCCACGCCTGAGTCGCCAAGCGCGCGACCGGCGGGCACGGACTGGTCCTTACCTTCCATCCCAATCGGTCGCGAATCCCGGGCGGCACTCATACAACAGCGGCACGCAACGGAAGCCCGAATTCGGGTCTTCTCAATGTACGCATGAAAGAGTTAAAGGACGGCGATCGACTCCCGATTATCGATCGCCGGTTTACTTCCGTTCATTAATTCAACCACGGTAAAACCATGGAACGTATACGAACCGTACGTGTACTCTCGATTTTTTCACTCGCCTTTCTTCTCCTCGCCATCGGCTGCAAGCACAAGCCGGATGATGCAAAACCAGCCGCCGACAGCACGATGGGGAAGGTAGGTGCACAGGCAGGAACACCCGTCCCAAATACCTGGAAATGGGTCAACGGGCAGATAAAATACACCATATCACAGGGCAACGTCGGAGGAGCCGGAATTTACGAGCGGGGGAACTGGGCCGAGCTGGTAACGGTCTCCGGCCCGATTTCCGATACCGTGGAGAACTGCCAGATGGGAGGCGTTAAAGATATCCCCCTCACGGCCGGTGTCTACATGATCACACCGAAGTTCTATCATGGGGCCTGCCCGGCAATACCGGATTCAATGTTCACCGCCCCCACAAGCGTGGATACAATTACCGGACGTTATATCATACGGCTCAAATCGCCTGATACGAATAATGTCAGCATCGATATTAGCTTGGTTGACACTCCACCAACCAGTGACCGCCCCTGAGGCACTATTGAGCAGCGACATGCCGCCCGCCCAGCTTACAATTCAAAAGATTGCGAAGTTGGCGACATATCAGCCGGAATCATAACACCAACTTAGGCATTGCGCGCTGGCAATGCCTATTTGATTTTCAGGGATTATCTCGGGGTCATTTTTATACTACCCGTCCAATCAACTCCTTCTCAGCCTCCACTACTTCCTTACTGATATTCATTCTGCATAGAAGGTCAAGATACTTTGTAGTGGCCTTTATAGACTCGATATGGTTTACGCCATAGATCTTCGCCTTCATCATCGCGACCTTCAGATAAATAGGTTTGGCGCGCTCGTAATCACCTTTGGCCTTCAGCAACTCGGCGATAGTATAATGCATGGTAGCAACATTTAAATGCTCCTGACCAAAAGCTTTTTCCCAGATAGCGAGAGCTTCTTGGAACAGAGCTTCGGCGGCATCAAAACCACCCTGAGCGCCAAGCAAAGAGCCGATATTAATAAGGATGATCCCCGTTTCGGGATGATCACCTCCAAGCATTTTCTTATTAATTGCCAGCGCTCTTCGATAGTAAGTCTCCGCGAGATCGTTCTTTCCGGCCATCTTCAGGACCACACCGAGATTTCCAAGATTCGTAGCGACCTTCGGATGTTCAGGACCAAAGACCTTTTCATTTATTGCCAACGCTCTCTGAAAGAGCGGAATCGCTTCATCGAGCTTTTCCTTTGCCTTATAAATAGTTCCGAGGTTGTTAAGCGCCTGCGTGGTTCCCTGATTATTAACGCCATGGAGTCGCTCATTGATCGATATTATTTTCAAAAAAATCAATTCCGCTTCCTCATATTCTTCCTTCGAGTAAAGCATGGCCCCCAATGTATTCATGCTGGTGAGGGTCAACGGGTTTTCGCTGCCTAACTGTTCCTCCCGAATCTTCATTCCCCTTCGCGCAAGCGGCTCGGCCCTGTGTATATCACGCTTATAGTAATAGAGGCTGGCAAGATCCTCCATCGTCTCCACGGTATTTTCATGCTCAGGCCCCAGCACCCGCTCCCGCACAAACAGTGCCTGCCGCAACGCAAGCTCAGCCCATTCGTATCGGCCACTGGCTACCAGAAAACTCCCCAGCCTGTTTAATGTCTCCGCTACCTCCTTCGCGTCTTCGGCCGTCCGCCGATAGAGCTTTACCTCCCTTGCATATTCCTCCCCCATGTTCCACTGGTCACCGAGTGAGAGCCAGTAGCCCAGGAGCTGATATTTGCTCTCCTCATTGGAGAGGGCCATGAACATCCGGATATCGGTGATGCACTCCTTCAGCTTCGGCCATGCGGCGGTGCGCTGGAGCTGCCAGGGCTGCTCGTCGGCACGGCGGGGGGAGATGGGCTGCGAGCCGAAGTATTTCGCTATCCTGAGATGGACCTTCTCGGCGGAGTTGCCGCGTCCGGTCAGATAGCGCTGGCGAACGCTCTGCCGGAGATGATCGTGGAAGAATGTCAACAGGCCGTCGCGGCGCATCAGATGGTATTCCAGGGCTTCGAGGAGCTGAGAGAGGCTATCCCGACGGGCGCCCGTCAGATCCTGCAATTCCCCCTCGCTCAGACCTCGCCGCGATGCCCAGATCAACCGGAGAACGCTCCGCACAAGATCGGGGCTGTAGTCCCCCTCCAGCCGTTCCAGCACCCGCTGGAAGAGATCATCAAGGTTCTTGGCGGCCAGATAGTGGTCGATCCGCTCGTTCAGCTTTTCGTACGATCCATATCGCCTCAACTCCTCCAGTCGCGTGCGGAGAAAGAGAGGATTTGAACTTGTGGAGTGGCCGGAGATTCTGCGAAGCTGCTCGCTGCTGAACCGCATGGCGTGCGCTCCCATCAACTGCTTCACCACCGCCCGCCGTTCCTGCAACGTCAGCGGCATCACCTGAAGCTCGGGCCATTCCCTCTCCCGGAGTCCCTCCAGAACAGGCCCATCCAGCATGGAAAGGATCAGTCGGACACGCGGCTGGATATAGTCGGAAAGCCATTTGGTGGAGAGCGAATAGTTATCGAGCTGGTTCAGCGCATCGATCACCAGCACCAGTTTCTCCTGCTGCACACGGGCCAGCCAGAACGGAAGCTCCTGCTCGATCTGCTCGGCGCTCGTCGGAATCTCATCGGCAAGGTTGTAGCGCTCGCGGATTTCCACCATGATCCGGCGGAGAATCGAGAGATGATCGGTTCCGAACGATGTGGCGCCGATATAGTAGGTGATGATAAACGCGTCGGGATGTTCCTGCCGATATCGCTCGCTCCAGTAGGCGAGGAGCGAACTTTTTCCCGCGCCGGAATCGCCCGTGACAATCAGCGGCCGCCCATCGCCGGCAATGTGCTCGTCAAGCCGTTCAAGATAGGACGGCACCTCCACGTACGCCCCGCGCCTGGATGCCGCAAATGCCTCGTGGGCGCGACGCTCCAGTTCCAGTGGAGTCGGCGCCCCGCCCCTCTGATCGGTCCCGTCCGGCACCCTGCCCACATCGTAATCGGTCGTCATGCAATGGATTCCAGTAGTTGCTATAGTCAGCGGACCGCAGGCATCGGCGCGCGATCCTGAGTATCGGAGCAATGTCCTTGGGAAGAGAGAAGCCGGAGCTGCGGGGCACTATTCCGTGCCTCGCATCCGATCGGCCAAAGATAGCAGGGATTGCGGGAACCGACCAAGGTGATATCCACCGGATCGGATTTCAACGGGCGGGATCGGCTGGCTGAAATAGAAAGCCCCGGAACGGAGATGGCTCCCCCCGGGGCTTGGTATCATGCACCGGTTGCGGGCCGGTTCGGAGGCTATTCCTTCACGATCTTCCGGCTTACCTTCCGGGCACCTATCGTGATCTCCACGATGTAAACACCCGAGGGAATATCCCGCACATCGATCTCCTTTCTGTAAGCTCCCCCAACCCTTCCCTCGTCGAGCGCGCGAATCAGTTTGCCGTTCAGATCGGTCAGCGTCAGCCGCACGGTCGTGGGAGCCGCGATGGTCGCTTCCACGGTGAAGAGGCCGTTGTTCGGGTTCGGCCGAACCGCCATGCTGAGCCCACCGGCCTCGCCATCGACCGACGCCGGATGCCAGTTGACCGGGAACGGATCGGAAGTAGCGGAGCAGCCGTTGGTATCGGTAAAGGTCACCGTATAGCTTCCATCGGAGCGGACAAGGATCCTGCCGCCGGTTGCCTGCGGGAGCAGCACATTACCCAGCCGCCATGTGAACGTCCCCATCATATTGATCGCGAACAACGAATCGGTATCCGGCACGTTGCCGATTGTCGGCTTTGCCGGAAGCGGATGCACGGTGACATTGACCGGATCGGATTTGGAGCTGGTGCAGCCGCCGCTGTCGGTTACCGAGACGGTATAGGGGCCAGCCTTATCGACGGTGATCTGCCGGGTGTGATCGCCGGTGGACCAGTCGTAGAGAGCATATCCCTCCGGCGCGGAAAGGGTGAGTTTATCCCCCTGGCAAAGGCTGACATTACCATCCGTCGCGACGGCGGGCTTCGCCAGGTTGTTCTGGATGGTGATGGGAAGCGATGTCGGCAACGAGGAACATCCGGTGGTAATCCGCGTGGCGACCAGGTCCACCCTGCCGGTGCCGATGGCTCCCCACTTCACGAAGACCGTCTTGGTCCCCTGCCCCGATGTAATCGTCCCGCCGGTCACGCTCCACTGAACATTCTCGGTGGGAACATTCCCCGCCGAATAGCTGGTGGAGCTTTGCGGGCAGACGCTTGGCGGTCCCTGCACGGTCGGAACCGGACGCGGGTTGACGGTGACATAGGTGCTGTCGGAAGCCTTCGGGCACCCCTTGCTGTTGGTGACGGCCACGGCGTAGGCTCCCCCCTTCCGCACGGTGATCTGGCGCGTGGTATCGCCGTTGGACCAGTGGTAGCTGGTAAAGCCGTCATTCGCGCTGAGGAGGAGGCTGTCCCCCTCGCACATCACCAACGCATGGTTGGCGGTCACGACCGGCTCGGGAAGCTGGTTCACCGTAACGATAATAGTATCGGTGGAGGTACATCCTCTGGCATCGGTCACCAGGAGATGATAGGTTGTCGTGATTACCGGCGAGGCAACCGGATGCGGATCGAGCGCGGAATTGAGCCCGGCAGCCGGCGACCAGAGGTAGATATAGGGAGCAAGCCCCTGGGTGGCCGGGTTAGGCCCGCCGAGCGGGGCGCTGCTTCCGGCGCAGATCTCGATGTCATTGCCGGCCGCGGCCACGGGGTTCGGGTTGATCACAATCGGATAGGAGGGGGTGGTAACCGCGCAGCCTGTGGCAAGGATCGTCTCGGTAAGCTGTATGCTGCCGGTTCCGCTGCTTCCCCAGGCGATATTGATGCGATTGATGTTGCTAGTGCCGACGATCGTCCCACCATTTATCAGCCAGTCATAACTCCGGCCGTTGCCGAAATTGGTGGAGTAGGTCTTTACCACATTGGCACAGACCACCGGATCGCCCGTGATCACCGGGTTGGGAAGCTGGTTCACCGTCACCGTCACATTGGCCCCCACGATTGTCCCACAGGCATCGGTCACGTCGGCATGATATGCCGTCGTCGTCGTGGGGGTGGCGGTGCTGACCGGCTGGCCCGGCGAGGCAAGGCCGGCGGTGGGGGTCCAGGTTACGTTGTATGGCGGGGTGCCGCCGGAGACGGCAACGCCCACGGTGGCGGCATTGCCGGCGCAGACGGCCGTGTCGCGGCTTGGGGTCACAATCAGCGTGCTGCTCGGGCCAACGATCTCCCCGATCCAGGTGCTCCAGCTTGTTGCGCCGTTGGCGTACTCGGCGGAGGCCCAGACCGTGCCGGCGGGATCGACACCGATGCCGGAGTAATCGCCCCATCTGTTCCTGGTGGTGCTGGCGTTATAGCAGAGAGTCCCGGATTTCACAAGAAGGGTCGTGGGATCGTTCCACGGGTCAACCACCATGCGGAACTCCGGGAACTGCGTGCTGCTGGTCTTGGAGAAGCCGATGAACATCCGGCCGCACGGATCAACCGTCGCATTCGGATAGATATAGTGCGTGCTGTTGGAGCCGAATGTGAAGTCCTGCGTCGCCGTCGCCGTTGTGGTATTGATTTTCAGAATCCTGAGCGATCCAACCGATCCGCTCCCCCAGTTGTGCGACTCGGTAAAGGCTGTATAGAGCGTCCCGCCGGACCAGATGGCATCCTGCGTCCGGTTGTCGCCGGCATCCAGGCTTGTGCATCCCCCCTGCTGCGCCGATGTTGGCGGAGGGAGATACGATCCCACGTTGGTGCGTCCGGTTGCTCCCTGCCGCGTGAGCGTTGGCGTGGCGGCAAGTGGGTTGGTGATCTTCCAGAGAGTGACGAAGTTGGCTCCCCCCGGCTTCGTGTTCACCAGATACTCGCCGCCGGCGGCACCGTAGGTCTGCACCGGCTTCACGGTAAAGACCGTGGAGTTGTCGGCGTTCTTCATGTTGACGAAATCGAACCAGGTCACCGCCCCTCCGGCATAGACCACCGATTTATCGAGGATGCGGATCTTGGAATAGGCAAAGGCATTCCCCGCAAACGTGTACTGATTGCCGGTGAGATAGATCGCCTGATCGTCGAATCCGAGGCCGGGGTAATCGGTCCAGTTGTTGGTGGGCGTTGCGCCGTCGAGCTTGGAATCGAGCTTGTAGAACCACCACTGGCCGGTGGGATCGGCGGTCTTCGACGCGGCCACCAGGAAAAACGCGGTCTGCGTGGGCGTATCGAACGTCATCTCAAGAACCACGAAGCGCTGGGCATCGGGATCGTAGAACACCTTCGGATCGTAGATAAAGCTGGGGGGGGTCACGCTGGTGAAGAAGGTCGCCAGCCCCTGGTTCATCAGGGTTGTCCCATTCTTGTTCAACACGCGGATAGTGGAGTTTACCACCTGCACGATATGATTGGCACTGACCGCCATCGAGGGATCGGGAGGGTAGGGGCCGCCGGTGCTGCTGCCGCCAAAATTTCTGCCGAGCGTCGGCGCGGCAAGGATCTGCCGCCGGTCACGCTTCCGCGAGTCGGTCATGTCGCGCAAGGGCGTTCCCCCCGCCTCCCCCGGCCGGAGCGCTTTCACGCGCGCCCAGATCCGTGCCCATTCCTCGGGGGACGTATCATCCGCAAGCATCACATCAGCATCCCTCTCCCCTATCTCCGACTCCAGATGCCGCCGCTCTCTCGGGAACTTTGATGGATCGATCGTGGCCGGACGAACCGCCACGGTGGACCGTTCTCCCCGCACCTGCGCGCGCGCGGGAAGGGTCGCCAGAAGAGCAACCGCTGAAACTATCGAAAGCAGGTAATAACGAGTACGCACGACGGCTCGCCTCCTTACAGGGGAATCATAGATGTTGGGAGATGGGATCCATGGACCTATGGATCGCAGGAACACAAGATACTATACCAGTTCATATACGCGAAAAGGGGGAGGGGGATAATCCTATCAGGCTGTTGAACTACTTCAGATAATCACAGACTGTTCAAGGACGATCAGCCGCACGGCGGCCGAATCTGAGCGAATGATGAAGGCCAACGCCGCGGATGACCTCCTTCAACAGTCTGAACATGCCATGCGGAGAGCGCACGCCGGAGAGAGGAGAATCATAAACGGAGATATCCCCTGGCCCGTTCAGGCCATTCCATGAATCTGGCGTTCGGAGAAATTCGATTGGGCTGGGATGAGCGCCCGGGGGATGCCGTGACGGCCGGGTCGATGGAAGGAACACCGGCTTGAATCGGGGGCCTAAGATAAGGAGAATCGGGATGTCCGCCACACCATAAAACGGGGAGGGGACCACGGGATAGTTCGCCCCGCAGGGGGATGTCATGATATCCCCCATTGCACCACGATATTATGACGACATCATGACCGCGCGTTGATCCCCAGCCGTTCGAACAGCCCGGTGGTCAGCAGCGGCAGGGCTATCGTGGCATCGCACTGCACCTCGGCGGTGATGGCATCCTCCGTGTATTTCCCCCACGAAACCGACTCCGAGATGGTGCAGCCGCTAAGCCCTCCCCAGGCGGGGGAATCGGTGAAGATGCGAACGGTGCGGTCGTAGCCGTGACGCTCGGTGGCGCCGGTCATATCCAGCAGCGGCCATGCCTGCTGCGCCCAGTTGCGCGGAACCCCGCCGCCAACGATGATCGTCCCGCCGCGCTCCTTCGCCAGCAGGCTGTGGGCGAAGACATTCACATCCGCCAGCTCATCCAGCACAATCCGCCAGTTGTTGCGGAGATTATACTTCACCAGGTTGAGCGCGAACTCGCTGTCGGTGGTGGCGCCGCAGAAAATCGGCACATCGTGGCGGGCGGCGGCGGCCAGCACGCCACGCTTTCCCATCGCGGCAAGCGCGCTCCCCACCAGCCGGAACAGCTCCTGCGGACGGATCAGCCACGGCTGCGTGGGATCGATCTCATGATCGGCGAAGTAGCGCTTCAGAATCGCCTCCAGCAGCATCTCCCCCTCGTGATATCCCTCTTCCGGAAGGAAGGTGTCGTAGATCCTGTTGATGTGATGCTCGTACAACTCGGCATCGTCCACGCTCACGGCCCCCACGTAATGCCCCTGGTTCTGGGCATCGGCGTGATTGACCATCGAGTGGCTGATATTGGCGCCGGTGGAGACAAGGGCATGGATGATCCCATGCTCGATCAACTGTGTGACGGTCTCCTCCATTCCCCCCGGCACCATCGCTCCGGCCAGAGTCATCACCACCATGCAATCCTTGTCGCGCACCATGTTCTCCAGCACGTCCAGGCAGCGGGAGAGCGCGCGCCCCTGAAAGGAGCAACCGCCAAGCCGTCTGAGGAGATCGTCGATCCCGGTGATATCGCGCGGCGATATCGGATCGATCTTCTTCTGGAGATATTCCTCCTTGCTGTACTTCACTTCTCTCATGATGATTTCCTAACAGACTGTTGAATTACCACAGATGCCCAGACTGTTCAACAACGATCAGATGCAAGGCGGCCGAATCTGAGCGAATGAGGCGTCCTTTGGGACGCCGCAGTGAGCGAATGATGAATGTCGGGGGACGTTTCAAACGTCCCCGGACGCAGCAGATGACGTTGTTCAACAGTCTGCTAAAGATGTCAGCTGTTGGTCGGGGTGATCAGGTTATAATAATGTAGGGGCAGGATGCAATCCTGCCCCTGTTCTTGCCGGGATCATCATCGGGAGGGAATCGATCAGTTCTCTTCCTTCTCCTTCCCCTTGGTCCCCTCCATATTTCTGGCCCGCTCGTTATCGCGCCAGAAGTTGTAGTAGGTGTATTCCTCCAGCCCCTTGGCGTACCGCTCGGTAAAGGCGACCCCCTGCGTGGGGCGGAGCTTCTTGGACTTGACCCGTTGGCGGATCAGCGAATCCATCCGCTTCTTCAGATCGCTCGGGAAATACTGCACCAGCGAAAGCGCCTCAATCACCGTGGTGCCGGGGATATATTTTTCGATATAGAAGTTCCCATCCTCCTCCTCATCGGCGTAGACATGGACTTCGTTGACGCGACCGAACAGGTTGTGCATATCGCCGAGGATATCCTGATAGGCCCCCATCAGGAAGAAGCCGAGATAATAATTATCATCGTTGGTGGGATGCAGTTCCAGGAAGGAGCGCTCGCCGTCATCACCGATAAACTGATCCACCTTGCCGTCGGAATCGCAGGTGATATCCACCAGCGTCCCGCGCCGCGTCGGCTCCTCGTTCAGGCGATGGATCGGCATCACCGGAAAAAGCTGATCGATTGCCCAGTGATCCAACATGCTCTGGAAGACCGAGAAATCGCAGAGATACTGATCGACAAGCTGTTCCTCCACATGATACAGATCGGTCGGGAGCGACTCGGGATCGAGCTGCGTCATCGCCTTGTAGAGACCCTGCATCAGCGCCCAGTAGAGCTGTTCGGTTTTCCCCTTGTCCTCCAGCGAGAGATAGCCGAGCGAGAAGAGAAGCTCCGCCTCCCGCCGCTTCTCCACGGCATCGTGATAGCTTTCCAGATAGCGCGCCTTCCGCTGTCCCTGCCCGCGGCTGGCGCCGTTGGAGGCCCCCTCCAGGCTCACCAGCAGATCGTACAGCTCCCGCACCACCGGCTCATCCGCCTCGGTCACGGTCGGCAGCTCATCGGCGACGCTTTTCTTGGTCGCGCTTAATACGCCGACCACCAGCACGGAGTGGTGCGCCGTCAGGGCGCGGCCGCTCTCGGAGACGATAATCGGATGGGGGACCCCCTCGATATCGCAGATCTCCTTGATGGTGTATACCACGCCGTTCACATATTCCTGAAGCGTGTAGTTGATGCTCTGCTGAAGCCCCGCCTCCGGCGAATCGTAGTTGATGCCAAGCCCCCCCCCCACATCGATATACTTCACCCCAAGCCCCATCTTCACCAGCTTCGCGTAGACGCGCGTGGCCTCGCGGACAGCGGATTTCAGGGCGATGATATCGGTGATCTGGGAGCCGATGTGGAAGTGGACAAGCTCGAACGCGTTGATCTGATCGCGCTCCCGAAGGACGCTGATCAACTTGAGGATATCGGGGATGGAGATGCCGAACTTGGAGACATCGCCGCCGGACTCCGCCCAGCGTCCGGTGCCGGATGTGGCAAGGCGGACGCGGACGCCGAACTTGGGATCAAGCCCCATCTGATCCGCCTCGGCAATCAGATCCTCGAACTCCTTGTACTTCTCCAGGATCGGAAGGACGTTCTTGCCAAGCTGCTGCCCCATCAGCATGGAGCGGATCATCGTGGCGTCCTTGTAGCCGTTGCAGATCAGGAGCATGCTGTCCCGCTCCAGATGCGGAAGCGTGGCGAACAGCTCCGCCTTGGAGCCGCACTCCAGCCCGAAATTGTACGGCTCTCCGGCCTCCATGATCTCCAGCACCACCTCGTGGAGCTGGTTCACCTTCACCGGATAGACCCCCTGATAGACCCCCTTGTACTCGAACTCATCGATGGCGCGGCGGAAGCTCTCGTTCAGCTCCACCACGCGACGGCGGAGGAGATCCTGAAAACGGATAAGCACCGGAAGCTGGATTCCACGACGTTTGATCTCCTCGACCACTTCGTAGATATCGATCTCGGTGTCCGCTTCGTACAGAGGGCGCACCGAAACGTGCCCGCCTTCGTTGACGTTGAAGTAGGGGAAGCCCCATTTATCCAGGTTGTACAGGGACTTTGCATCGTCGACACCCCAGCCCGAAGGCTCCGGCTCGACGGGGGGAAGGCTTGCGGTCTGGGATTCGATGGGATCGACGTTCATGTATCCTGACTACTCTGTAGAGGCAACGGACGTGAAGGATAGATCGGAATATCGCCGGCGCGCGGCGCACCCGTGAAGAGGAAATCGGATAAAGATACGAGGAACTGGTAAATGAGAAGGGCGGCGCCATCATGAAGATGGCATCCGCCCTTGTCGCGATATCAACAATGAATGCCGATACGCCGCCAACCCGCTGCTTACGCCTCGGTCTCGACGGGAGCATTGGAGAGCGTGGACTCCCCCTTCTGCCAGTTGCAGGGGCAGAGCTCGCCGGTCTGCAAAGCCTCCAGAACGCGCCTGGTCTCGGCGATCGAGCGGCCCACATCCTCGTTATGCACTACCATGTACTGAAGCACGCCGTCCGGATCGATGATAAACGTTCCGCGGAGAGCGTAGCCGGTCTCCTCCTTCAGAACTCCGTAGGCACGGGCAACAGCCTTGGTGTTGTCGGCCAGGAGCATAAACGGAAGATCCTTCAGCTTCTCCTCCTGACGGCGCCACGCAAGGTGCGAGTGCTTGGAGTCGGTCGAAACACCGATCACCTCGGCATCCAGATCGCGAAAATCCTCATAGGCCCTGCCGAACTCGGCGATCTCCGTCGGGCAGACGAAGGTGAAATCCAGCGGATAGAAGAAAAGCACCACCCACTTGCCGGCGAAATCACCGAGCGAGATATCCTTGAACGCGTTGTCGGGGTTAAGGCCGCCGGAGATGCCGCCGACCACCGCCGTACCCTTGAAATCAGGAGCGTGATTGCCAACCATTACTGCCATGAATCTGTTCTCCACATGTAAAAGTTATACGAGATATGTTGAAGTCATTACAAGCAAATCATTCCGCACCCGGGATGGGGTCGGGGAGGCTTGAAGGTAGCGGTTACCGATCTTCGGATCAATCGGCTCGGTTGTTACTTTTTGTTGGGACACGGAACTATCGGCCTCGCGGCGCGGTCAGTCCACTTTTGCGAACGTGGCAACGCCGGAGATCAGCGCGCCCACCCTGAGCGCCTCCTCGATCTGCGGGACGGTGGCCCCCAGCTCGCGGCACTTTGCCAGATGCCCCTTCACGCAGTACGGACAGTCATTGACCGTTGAGACGATCGCGCAGATCATCTCCACCTGAAACACCGTCAGCACGGCCGGACGGAGGAAGACGCTCAGCTTGTAGCCGGGCTTGAAATCCTCGTAACCGGGGCCGGCCAGATGCTGAAACTTGTAGAAGACATTGTAGCTGGCGATGGAGCCGGCAACCGAGAGCGCCTCGGCGATCTGATCATCGGTCACGCCATCCTTCTGCGCCTCGTGCGCCCGTGCCTGCACCATGTGCGGGCCGCCGCTGACGGCCGCAATCGCCACGGCAATCAGATGCTTGGTCTTCAGATCGAGCGACCCCTCCACCATATTCTTCTTCAGGTTGTAGAGGGTATCGTTCAGAAAATTCTGGTTGATGGCAAGGGTGTGATAGGCCTGCGGGATCTCGCCAAGCTTTTCCTGGACCCGCGTGAGAAGTTCGGTAACGCGCGTTTCATCGCGCGTGGTCTGCAATCGTTTGCTGAGGGACATGAGAGATGCCTTGTTGATATCGTGCATGACATAGTAGCCGATGGCCCGCCCGCGAAGCCGGCGCGGGCCGGGCTGATTGACGCGCCCCAAATTTCATAATTGCCGCCGGGGCGGGTTTCGGTATGTAACACCGGGGCTCCCCGCGACGTTGCAAACCGAATTATTTCGGAAAGATAATCCTTCGGGCGATCCCCGATCCCCAAATATCAGGGCGGATCGTGGCGCAATTCCCGCAAGGCAAAATCCGGCCGACAGTTCCTTCCGGGATTCCCGGAGGCCGCGGCCCCCGCCCCCGGCGCCCGGTCGAATCATTTCTCTATCTTGAGCCATGATCACTCTGGTTCTCGCATTTCATAATCACCAGCCGGTCGGAAATTTCGGCTGGGTGATTGAAGAGGCATATCAAAAATCGTATCGCCCGCTGATGGAAATCATGGCGGGGCATCCCTCCATCCGTTTCGCGCAGCATTATACCGGCATCCTCCTGGACTGGTTCCGGGAACATCACCCGGAGTTTATCGAGATGATCCGGGCCGGCATCGGTGAACAGCGGGTCGAGCTTCTCTCCGGCGGCTACTACGAGCCGATTCTGGCGATGCTCCCGGAGCGCGACAGGATAGCGCAGATCGAGAAGCTGAACCGCCGGATCACCGCCGAGTTCGGGGTTTCCCCGGCCGGGATGTGGCTGGCCGAACGGGTCTGGGAGCCATCGCTCCCCTCCACGCTCAACCGGGCCGGGCTTCGCTACACAATCCTTGATGATACCCATTTCAAATCGGCCGGACTTCGCGATGACGACCTGACCGGCTACTTCCTCACCGAGGATCAGGGGAAGCCGCTCGCCGTCCTCCCGATCGACCAACGGCTCCGCTATACCATCCCGTTCGAGGCGCCGGAAGCCACCATCGCCTACCTGAAGGAGCTGGACCGCGACGGCGAGGATCGCGTGGTGGTCTTTGCCGACGATGGCGAGAAGTTCGGCGTCTGGCCCGAAACCTACCACACGGTCTACGAGCAGGGGTGGCTGGAGAAGTTCTGCTCGCTGATTGAGAAGAACGCCGCGTGGCTCCGGACAGTTCCCCCAGGCCAGGTGGTGGCGGAGATGAAGCCGGTCGGCCGGCTCTATCTGCCGACAGCCTCATACGCGGAGATGCTCCACTGGGCGCTGCCGACCGCCGGCGCCTTCAGCGAATACGATGCGTTCGAGCATATCCTGAAGGATGCGAATCTTCTGGATGAATATGGCTCGTTTGTCCGCGGCGGGTTCTGGCGGAACTTCCTGGTGAAATACCCCGAGGCAAACGCGATGCAGAAGAAGATGCTCCGCGTCTCCGAACGGGCCGCCCGTCTCCGCGCCGACAGCCTTACGGGAAATGTCGGCAACGAGCAGTTGACGGCGTACGATCACCTGATGGCCGGACAATGCAACTGCCCTTACTGGCACGGGGTCTTCGGCGGTCTCTACCTCTCGAATATCCGCGCGGCCATCTATCACGAGCTGATCACCGCGGAGCGGGAGCTTGACGATATCGAGGCGCCGACCCCCGCCCGGATGGAGCTTGTGGATTATGATCTTGATGGATTCGATGAGCTGATCTACGAAAGCAGCATCATCAATCTCTATATGGCCCCGGCCCGCGGAGGCGCCATTTTCGAATTTGATTACAAACCGGTCAGCTATAATTTGACCGATCTGCTCCAGCGACGCGAGGAAGGATACCACGCCCGCCTGCGTGAGATGCCCGCCGCAACCGTGACGGATACCTCCACGCCGGAGGCGGCCGCCGATACGGGTCCCAAAAGCATTCACGATATCGTAAAGGTGAAGGAAGCGGGGCTGGAAAAGGCGCTGGTGTACGACACCTATCGCCGTGGAATGCTGATCGATCACTTCTATGATGGCGAGATCACGGCCGAGAGGCTCCGCCTGGGATCGCTGACGGAGCTGGGAGACTTTATCGACGCGCCATACGAAACATCGTGGAGCAGGGCCGGTGATAGTACCACGGTCCTCTTCCGGCGCGACGGGCTTCTGGGGGGAACCCGGCCGGTCAGCATCGAAAAAGCTGTTTCGATTCCGGAGGGTTCTGCTGATATTCAGATCTCCTATACAATCCGCTCCGCCGATGGCGCCCCCCTGCCGGGACGATTCGGCATCGAGATGGCCTACACCCTCTCCGCCGGAACCGAACCGGACAGATATTATACGGTCGATGGCGTAAGGACCACGGAGAACGGGGGAAGGCTCAACGGCATCGGTGAAACGATAGGGACGAGTTATGGGCTTGTGGATGAATGGCTCGGCGTGGAGATTCGCGTCGATCTGGAACGTCCCGCCGTGCTGCTCCGCGCTCCGATAGAGACAGTATCGCTCTCCGAGGATGGCTTCGAACGTAATTATCAGGGCTCAATCGTCGTTCCGGTCTGGGATCTGGAAGGGGCGGCCGAGTGGAGCATATCGCTGAGGCATCGCATTCTCCCGCTGCGATAGAACGCATGGGATGCTGGCGGGGCTGGGAATGGCGTGGACGTGGCAACGGCGTACGGCACCGGAACCGTGGGAAGGAACGTCTCGGGGGATATCCGGACAGGTCGATACAAATCAACGCGGCAATAGAAATTTCCTTGATGAACCATTTGATCACGTCAGCCAGGCAGCTGTTCTCCCCTGTCATCATCGCGGGCCTGTTCCTGCTGATGACCGCAACGGCGATGGCCGGACAGATAGCCTCCGCATCGGTTCCCGGTTCCGATGCCGGGCTGCCGGGCGGCCACGACTCCGCCGGCGTGACGAAGGCCGACACCATTTCGGCGGCACGCCCCACGCCTGGTGATACGCTGGCAACGCTCCCCGATTCATCGGCACTGAAACGCCCGACGCTTCCCGATTCATCGACAGCCGGAAGCGTTGGCCCCGGCCCGTCGCAATCCCCCGACATCCCATCGCTTAACGATGGCACAACCGATCAGCTCCGTCTATCGCCGGAAGAGTATACATTTGCCGGGCACACCCGGTATACCATGAACGGCAGGCTCCCGTACCGGCAGACCACCATCCAACCGACTACCATGGCCGTGTTCGGCGGGGCGCTGCTGGCGCTGGCAACCACCATTACATGGTATCAGCAGGCATGGTATCCCGACAGCACTCTTCAGCATTTTCATTTTCTGGTGGACTGGAGATACGCCAAGGAGTTCGACAAGGTGGGGCATGCGTTCGGCGGATGGATGTCCGCGTATTGCAGCCACGAGGCGTTTATCGCGTCGGGGCTCTCGAAGGATGACGCGGCGATCTGGGGAGCCGCCGGAGGGCTTTTCTTTCAGACGTTCATGGAGGTGCAGGACGGCTTCCATTCCTGGGGATTTGACTGGACCGATGAGCTTGGGAACGTTATCGGCGCGGGCTACTTCTACGCGCAGTTGAAGGTCCCCTTCCTCCAGAACTTCGACCCGAAATGGTCGGTTGGCCCCACTGGTCGCGATTCCGCCCGGAACGCCGCGCAGATCCGCTCCCGCCTGATCGTGGATGATTACGACCGGCAGGATATGTGGCTCTCGGTGAAGGTCCACAATCTCCTCCCGGAGAATCTCAAGCCCTACTGGCCGAAATGGCTGCAACTGGCGGTGGGCGCCGGCGCGCGCGACGTGGAGTTGACAGGCTACACCCCATACCGTGTGCTTCATTTATCGCTCGATTATAACCTTGTGGAGATGCTTCCGGATCTGGGGCCGTTCGGCAACTGGCTTATCCAGGGGATCAACGCGTTTCATCTCCCGGCACCGGCCCTTCAGTTGTGGCCGAAGGTGAAGTTCGAGCTCATTTACCCTTTCCATCTGTGAGAGAATCCGACGCCGCCGATACCGGCACCGTGAGCATGAAGTCCGCGGCCACCGCCTCCCCGCGCGGACCGGGCCGGACGATCGTGGATGTGAATCCCATCATCAGCATCGTGATCCCCGCGTTGAATGAGGAGAAGCTGATCGAGCAGACGCTCCGGGTCTTCTCGCCGGAACTCCGGGCACGCCATGGCGTCGAGCTGATCGTGAGCGATGGAGGAAGTCGCGACAGGACGGTGGAGATAGCCCGGGAACATGCCGATATCGTGGTTGAGCATCGCGAGGAACGGCGGCAGACGATCAGCGAGGGGCGCAACCGGGGGGCCGAGATGGCGACCGGAACGCTGCTGGTCTTTATCTGCGCCGACACGATCCCGCGCGATCCCGAGAAATTTATGCGGGGGCTGACACAATTCGCCCGGAGCGCCCCCGATGGCCGAAGGATAGCGGCCATCGCCTGCCCCGTGGAAATCGCCCCGGAGGAGCGGCGCACCAGCGATCTCCTCTTTCATGCCTTCTTCAACAACTACGTCCGCCTCCTCAACCTTGTCGGCATCGGCATGGGACGTGGGGAATGCCAGGTCATCCGTCGCGATTCCTTCCTCGCCGTCGGCGGGTACGATTCCGCGATGGTGGCCGGTGAGGATTTCGATCTCTATTCCCGCCTTGCCAGGATAGGCCGCATCGGCCACAGCAATGATCTCCGCGTCTACGAATCCCCCCGCCGCTTCCGGCGCTACGGTTATCTCAGGGTGCTTGCATCCTGGACCACCAACGGCCTGGCGGTGATGCTCCTGCACCGCTCCGTTTCCAAGGAGTGGGAGGAAATCCGCTGATCGCCCCGCTTCGGCTCCCGTCATCACCAGCCGCACGGCATGGTGTTCATCACCCCACCCGGTTGTTTTCTCCCGTCACAAGCTTCCCCCGGCGACTGGATCCATCGTAGTAGACTGTTGAATTGCTTCCAAATGACAGACTGTTCAAGGAGGATCAGCCGCAAGGCGGCCGAACCTGAGCGAATGATGCGTCCTCCGGGACGCCGCAGTGAGCGGACGGTGAATGTCGGGGGACGTTTGAAACGTCCCCCGACGCCGCGGATGACCTCCTTCAACAGTCTGACAGGAACGATGCCGATCCTTCAGCGTGTTAGACATATCTTGAAGTTTCTGACAACATCGACCATGCGACCGTTCCTGTGGGATGGGCTTCAGAATGCCCCGGAGAGATCCCCGCTGAAAGGAGATCGTCCGGCGGGCAGGCGGCACATTCTGTTGGCAGCTTTTAGTAAATTGGCCGGATGGCGCACCCGCAAGCGCTCCGTCCCCGGTACATTTCAGGTATACTTATGATGAACCCTCTTACGCGTCTCCCTCTCCTTTCGGCTCCACTGGCGGCCCTTTCGCTGATGATTGCCCTTTCGTCATGCACGGTCGATACCACTTCTCCAACCACTGTCGGATCGGGTAATCTTTTCGACGCGACGATCCGCGGAAGCAGAATCTCGTTCGACCCGGAGAGCCTGGCGCTCCCGCCGTCGTACGACGCATCGGCGCATCGCGGCACGTTTACCGGCACTGTTGTCGGCGACACTACACGGACGATGGTGGTGGCATTTACGTACGATATCGATAACGCCAGCCTCCCGAAAACCCTCACCGGCTCCGATGTCTCCATTACCTATGCCGAGAAGGTGGGGACCACAAACACTACATACGACTGCGCCG
>JBDSJW010000425.1:0-3059 GCA_039917235.1 Kapaibacterium sp. (SeqCode)
GCTTCGAGGAATTTGTGCCGAAGATGTCGGAGATCCTCCGGCGCCACGATGTCAACATGATCAACGTCTCAATCCGCCACGCGATCGCCGATCCCGGATCGCTGCTGGCGTGGGCGCGCGGCGAAACCTTCGCCTTCGTGATGTACTACAAGCAGGGGGTGGCCCCGCCCGATCGCACGCGTGTTGCCGTCTGGACCCGTGAACTGATCGATGCCGTGCTTGAGGTTGGCGGGACGTATTATCTTCCATATCAGTCACACGCAACGCCCGAACAATTCCATCGTGCCTACCCGCGTGCCGTTGAATTATTTGCGCTGAAGCAAATGCTCGATCCGGAATTTCGGTTCCGGAATATTCTGTGGGATTCGTATTACGCTCCGTGGCTGCGCCGGCAGCCGACCGCGCTTCCATCCGGCTCGGAGTTTCGTGATGTTTTTTCCGACACAACGCGCGCCGATAAATTTTATTTATTCCTCCAGAATGTTTTTCATCTTTTTCCCGAGCATCGATTTCACAGGTTGATCGCGGAGAGCTGCGTGCATCAATCCGAGGATCGTGAGATTTATAATCTGGTCCAAACGGGCCTGCCCGGCATTGCGCCGCCGCTTGCGCCGCTTACGTATGCATTGCCGGCGCTTCGCAAACAGAAGCGCGAGATGGCGCAACAGACGCTGGAGCTTCTTGGCACTCGCCGCCGGTTCAACGGCTATCTCGAAATCGGCACGGTGGGGCGCTATATCAGCGCGCTGCGTGGCGATATAACGGTCGATGGCCCCATCTACATCATGAACGATATCGCCCCCGGCAACAGCCCGGCGGATATTATGGAGCGCGGGCGGGTTCGCAGGCTCGGGGAGTTCTGCGTGCTGGACTATGCGCCGGTCGATACGAAAGGGATAGCGCCGGGGAGCCTGGATCTTATCACCTGCTTTATCGGCCTGCATCACGCGCCGCTCGATCTGCTGGATGGATTTGTTCGTTCGCTTTACGGGGCGCTGCGCCCGGGCGGAATGCTCATCATGCGCGATCACGATGTGCGCACGCCGCAGATGGCGACATTTGTATCGCTGGTGCACACGGTGTTTAACCTCGGCCTTGGCGTGCCGTGGGAGACCGATAGCCGGGAGTTCAAGGCGTTCCGGCCGGTCGATGAGTGGAGCGTATATCTTACCGAACGGGGCTTCCGCGATTCCGGCGCCCGCCTCCGCCAGCAGGGCGATCCGAGCGACAACCTGCTGATGGCGTTTGTGAAGGATGATCTTCGGGAGGTCGCATGAAGCTCCGGCCCCTCGCGATGATCTCGGTCTGCTGTGCAATGCTCGCGCTTGCGCTTCAGGGATGGCCTGGTCAATCCAGGCCGATAGATGGCGTGCCCGCCGCCGTCGATGCTCGTACCTCCGCCGTCGCGACCGATCGTATTCCGCCGCAGTTCCGCCGGCCTGGGGTGTACACCTATCTGACCATTCCCGAGTGGTATCTGGTATGGAGTTCCGATGAATATGCGGATTTCATCGCGGCGCATCCGCCGAGCGGGTTTCCCTATCTGGCGCATCTGGGGCAGTTCTGGAGCGGCTACCGGACGATATACGATTCCACGAAGGATCGCTACCCGTTCGATGGCGGTTATCATATGATGATCGTCGTGATCGGGGTCAGCACAAGCGTTGAGTACGGGATGAAGGCGGGATACGAAAATATCGTGGGGCGGCTTGCCGAGTCCGTCACATTGCACGGCCCAACCGCCGAGGACAGCCTGGCGGCGATGACGGCGCGCCGGTATGTCGAGTTTATTCGCGTGGAGCCGTGGTATCGCTTCGATTTTCTGACGCCGTTGAAGAAGATCTGGACCGAGGCCGGAGTATGGGGGAGCGATCCGTTGCGCAAGTGGGAGCGCAAGTATTTCCTGACGAGCGAATATGCCGTGAAGGCCGCCTACGGTTGGTTCCTGGACCAGGCCGCGGGGGTGGCGTATGGAGAGGAGAAGCCGGTAACGGTGGTGCTGCTCGATCGCGTCCCCGAACATTCGAGCGACTCCATCCCGGAGCTTCATCTGCTCTCGCGGGGTGCCGATGGCTCGGCCGTGTGTACCGTCCCCCGCTATCAGGCGTTCACCTATTATGCGCGGGCTCTGGCAACGGCGGGGGCGAACTTTCTGAATATCGCCGGTAACGACGGGACGATTCTGGTGAGCGCGATTGTGCCGGCCGGCTTCGATGACTCCGGGCTTCGGCTGCTGATGCGGCAGCCGATCACCACGCGACCCGGCCAGCAGCGAATCGTGATGATGGTGCCGGTGTGTGAACTGGGAAACGTTATCCGCCGATGGGATCATCCGCCGCTGTGGCTGGAGCATGTGTATGATTACTGAGGGATCGCTCACGGTGTATCAGCCCGCGCCGGATTCTTTCGGGCCGATTCCATCGGGACGCTCGCACGATATACGCCGCTATTCAATCGGTATATAATCGTAGTCGCCGATCCCCTGGAGCACCAGAAATGTCGCCGATGTCTCTCCGGGGTTTACCACCCGGTGCGGGCGACCCGGTGGGACGGAGTATGTGCCTCCAGGGCCAAGCCGCACCTCCTCGTCGGGGTCGCGCAGGAGGATGCCGATTGTTCCCTCGATCACATAGAACGTATCCTGAACGTTGCCGTGGTAATGCCAGGGGACGGATTGCGCCGGCGATATCTGTAGCTCGCTGATGCGAAAACCGGGGCGTTCCGCATGGCGCGCCCGGCGCTCGACCTCGTAGAGATGACTTGCGTCACCGACTGATTTCATCATTTCTTCCATGGTTTTATCACGATTGCCAATTTCCGATACATGCCGCCGAACACCGGCGCGGCGCGCAACGACGCGATTCCGTGGTATCGCTTGCGTGCTTCAGAAACGAAATCTACAGCAAAGGCCGGAGCCCGCGATATCCCGCGCCGCTTACGGAACATCAGTTCACTTCCACGTCATATTGAAGCTCAATCCCGGGAAATGCTCATGATACGCTCTCGAACGATATCAATACTTGGACATGGTGTGATCGTGGCGGCATTGGCCGGGGATA
>JBDSJW010000426.1:0-11896 GCA_039917235.1 Kapaibacterium sp. (SeqCode)
GGCGAGCTCTATCGCTCCCTGTTCAACTCCAGTTACGACTACAAGTTTCTCTACCTCTCCGGCGAGGTGGGCATTGTCAAGGGGCTGGAGATCTCCACGCTTGTCACCTATCTCTGGGCATCGGAGACGGTGGACAGCACCGCCGAGGATAAATCCCATTTCTACAATGGGTTCAGCGATATGTGGTTCGAAGTGAAATATCAGATATTTGATGGCGCGTTCCCCACGGCGATCGCGGCAAACGTCCGGCTTCCCTGGCTTTACGAGGGATCGGTCAATGTGAACGGCCAGAACATAGCCGACATTCCCGGCCTGCTCAAGCATGATTACGAGCTAAACCTCTCGGTGTCGCACTCCATCACCGACAGGATCTACGCCTCCGCGACGGCCGGGTTCAGGCTGCGCGAGGGGGCTCCGGCAAACCAGATCATCTACAACGCGGAAATCGGGGGGAAGCTCCCGTTCCTGGATAATCGGTTCTTCGTGAAGGTGGGATTTGATGGCGCGGCCAGCGTCGGCGAGCCGGGGAAATACACATCGAAGGATCGATTTCCCGGGCTTTCGCTGGAGCGCGACGCGCACTTTTTCGATTTCAACAACTCCTCGTATATCAGGCCGCAGGTGGGCGCATCGTTCGCGATTACCCCCCATCTCGATCTGGGCGCGGGGTATTCGTATATGAGCTGGGGACACAGCATCCTGGTCTATCACGATATCCTCCTCCAGCTCGGCTATTCATTCTAGCAACCGAACATTCCCGATGCGGTTACTCCCTCCATCCCCCCGCAACTTCCTCTTCACGGGGATGATCCTTGCCGTTATTCTGGCCGACTGCTCCCCCACAGCCACCTCCCCGAGCGTCCCGGTAGAGCCAACGTATACCAGCATCCGCAACAGGATCTTCACGAAAAGCTGCTCCACCCCCTCATGCCACAGCACCGAGGGATTCCGCGGCGCCATGGTGCTGGAGGCGGACAAGGCATACGAAAATCTGGTCTCCGTCCCCGCCGATAACGATGGCGCCAAGGCCAGGCACCTCCTCCGCGTAAACCCCGGCCAGCCGGACAGCAGCTTCCTTTATATCAAACTGACACATCCGGCGGCCGATGAGGGCGGGCTGATGCCCGATAGCGGCACCCAGCTGGACTCGCAGTCGATCGGCGCCATCCGCACATGGATTGCCAATGGTGCCAAACGTGACTGATTTCCCCCTTTTCCGCATTATGTGCCCAACGCGACACGTGGCGATGTAATCCTCTTCAAACAGAATCGTCTCAGCAACATCCCGCAGCATAGCGGCCTTGCGCGCGCCATATCCGATACCGGATATCGGAACACCGGAAACCTATCGGCAACCAGCGGGTTTATATGATTGGCGGAAGCCCATTCCCTGCTGCTCCCGCCGTCAGTTCCATTCAATTCCAGAAGTAATTATGACACCCAGCTACCGACGCGGGCATCCTCTACCCGTACTCCTGCTGCTCCTCCTCGCCCTCACCCTCCGTCCCGCCCCGGCATCCGCGGCGGAAACCGACTCCCTCTATCACGACGCGGCACGGTTCATCCACATATGGAACTATATGCTCACCGACATCATGGTCGATGAGATCAGAACCCCCTGCAATATCAGCCGTGTCTACGCCTACGCCAATATCGCCGCCTACGAGGCCGTAAGCCCCGGCTTCCCCAAATGCCGCTCGCTGGCCGGACAGCTCAACGGCCTCACCAATGTCCCGAAACCGGACCCGGCGCAGACCTACGACTGGCGCGTGGCGGCGGTGACGGCGTACCGCGTTATCGGCGATCAGCTTCTGTTCAAGACCTATCGCGCGGACAGCCTCTACGACGCCAATATCGCGGAGTTCAAGGCGTCCGGCGTTCCCGCCGATGTCCTGGACCGCTCACGGACCTACGGCGAAAAGGTAGCGCGGAGGATTATCGACTGGGTGGCAACCGATAACTACGGCAAGATCACGGCGGCTACCCGCTACGTCATCCCGAAGGGACGCGGACTCTGGGAGCCGACCCCGCCCGATTTCGTGGATCCGGTCGATCCGTTCTGGAACACCATCCGCCCGTTTACGATGAACCGCCCCGACCAGTTCAAGCCGGAGCCCCCCTACAAGTTCAGCACCGACAGGCATTCGCAGTTCTACAAGGAGGCGATGGAGGTGTACGATGTGAGCAAAAAGCTCAACGATTCGCTGAAGGTTATTCCGAAGTTCTGGGACTGCAACCCGATTCACTCCCATCATTTCGGACATCTTATGTTCACGACACGCCAGATCAGCCCCGGCGGTCACTGGATCGCCATCACCGCGATCGCGGCCAAAAAGAAGGATCTCGGGATGATGGAATCGCTGGAAACCTATACGCTTGTCTCCTCCGCGATGGCCGATGCATTTATCAGTTGCTGGACCGAGAAGTATCGCTCCAATGTGATCCGTCCGGTGACCTATATCAAGCGCTATATCGATTCCACGTGGGAGCCGTATATCCAGACCCCTCCGTTCCCGGAATATTCCAGCGGCCATAGCACAATCTCCGCCGCCGCCGCCGCCGTGCTTACTCACATGATCGGCGAAATGCCCTTCCAGGATGATACCGAGGTCTATCTCGGCACCCCCATCCGCTCCTACCGCACCTTTATGGAGGCGGCGCAGGAGGCGGCCTACAGCCGGATGCTCGGCGGCATCCACTACCGGCACAGCAACGAGCAGGGGACAAAGAACGGCGTGCAGATCGGCGAATATGTTGTCTCGACAATTCATACCAGAGTCTGACGACAGCCGATTCAGAAATCAGAAGGCCGGACATCATCGTATGCCCGGCCTTTTTTGTTGATGCGCGGTGGGAAGAGAGAGCCCTTCTCACGACGATAAAAATCCTTGACGATACCTTCGAAAACAGTCCGATTATTCCCGGGATATTCCGCCCGACAATTCGTGAAACCACAGACTGATTTCATTCCATACACCATGCGCTTCGGCTGATAAAATATCCCGATAAACAATCCGGCCGATACCACCAGACGCTAAATATCCCCAATCAGCATACCGTCGCCAAAGCCATTTCAGAACGATGGCGGCGAAGTATCTTCGGAAATGGAAGCCGCTACAATCTTCCGCGGGTGGACGGCGCTTATGATTTTTTAATTACGGCAGCGAGGAAGCAGGCATGGATTATCTGACACTGGAATTCGAACGCCCCAAGGCGGTGATTCAGGTGTTTTCCAATCATCTGGACATTCTGAAACCGCAGTGGCGGGGAGGGGAATGGCGCGACCTTTCCGCGTGGAATCAGACGCTCCAATCGCTGACCGGATGGGCGGAGGAGGATAGGGTGATTCTCAATGAGATGATACTCCGCAGGCGTGATGATCTGGAAGCATCCGATACGATTCTGCTGATCGATTTCAATAACCATGGGCGGGCAGCATATCCGCCGGGCATTGCCACGGTGTTTGAAAAAGACCCCGACTCCTCGATACGAGATAATGCCGCGCCGTTCTATTTCCTCACGAAATGGCCGGGAATATCGGTGCGATATTCCGCCTACGATATCGCCCGCACCGATCACGGCGTGGATCTCCATTTCGCCGAGGTGGACGAACGTTTATCGTGCCGCGACGGGAGAGTTTCAGAATCACCGACCTTCCAAAAAACAGCGCGCTGCGGACCATTGTGAATGGCAGAGTTTCCGGTCGGGAGGAGCGCGTCTATCGCCACTGCGATGATCTGTTTATCTATCTGGGCGATTTTCGCCGCTTTGAAATCCGTCCGTGGAGCGCCATGCCTTCCAGAAGGCATATTCCGCTGACGGAAGCCAGGGTTATCAACCTGGAAAAAGATCTGCACTGACAACGCATGCGGGACATCACAAAAAAAACGCGTCGCGGGTATTTATCCCACGACGCGCAACGGAGGACCATCGCACCGATGTCTCCTTCCTCCCCGACGGCGGAACAGCCGCCGCAATCCTCCCCGCTATCGCCCGGATCGTACAGAATCCAGCGAGAGTCCATCGAAATGGAACCCGCCGAAACGCAGCCACGCATCGCCAGGTTCATCCTCCATCTTCCGGCAAGCATCCATACTGACCGGAACGCCCCTGCAATTCAATGCTTTCCACGGGCATGCTGATACGGGCTCCCCTCTGCACCATAAAAGGATAGCCGCGCGCCGCTTCCGGCAGATCGAAGCGGAATACGGCCCATCCATGAAGAATCCGGCAAACGGTCGCGCCATGTTCGTATCACACGGACCGGATGTTTAACAACGGGCAACAGAACATAAAGGCACTCAACGCCCAGGCATGACGTGATGGCACTGCGTACGGAACGATGTGCGGCGGCTGATTCTTACCGATTCGGGGAGTAACCGCCACGGATACGTACCAGACTCAACAAAGCTCGCGAATATTCCAGCCGATCCTTGCCAACCATGAATGACAAAGCCGACCCATTGACGGCGAAGCACAAAATTCTCTTCCATACGGCGCTCGCGCGGTCGCCAGGCCATCAGCCCGATTTTCCCTCCCGCCGGTCTCTTCCTGTAGACTTCAATGACGGAGCGAGACTGCCCCCATGCCGCCGGCCCGACCAGTAGAAGTACAGGGGAACCGCATCCGCTGTGCTTTCGCGAGGGGCGTGGGCATTGGCCCGTATGTAAAAATCATCAGGTGATATCGTCGCGGGCAACGACGGAACGCACGACCGAAGGCGATGAAATACCCCGTCAATTGACTAAGTTCCCCCTCTTCCGCTTCAGGCACCCGCCTTCATCCCCAGAGGCACGGCAACCAACGTTTCCAAACCCGTATGACCATGCTCCATTCCGCTCTTCCGCGTTCGGCAACCCTTGTCATCATGCTCCTGCTGCTCGCCATGCCGGCCATGGCACAGGCTCCGGCCGGGGCAATCCTCTGGCTCAGAGCCGATTACGGCGTCCTGACGACCGGGGGGAAGGTGACGACATGGCGGGACGCCAGCGGTTTCGGAAACGATGCGCGACAGGATATCCCGGAGGAACGGCCGACGCAGATCAACAAGGCCGCCAACGGGCTGCCGGTACTCCGCTTCAACGGCGCCAATCATATGGTGGGGGCATCGGTCTTTCCCATCCATGCCGATTATTCGCTGACCTTCGTCGTGAAGATCAACAACTTCGGCGCGACCAATAACATCGTCTCCGGCAGCAGCCACGCCCACTGGCTTGGAGGGGATATGTATCCCAAGGTGCTGCACAACGGCAACTTCAACACGCAGGCGGTTGCCACGGTCGGGCTTACGCCGTCGTTCAACGTTGTCACCATGACCTACCGGGAGAACGGGCAGCTGGCGTCGATCTACGTCAACGGCATCGCCGCCGGGGGAAATGTGACGGGGCCGAACGTGGACTCGACGATCTATCTGGGGGCGTTCGCCACCAAAAATTATATGAACGGCGATCTGGCCGAAATCCTCCTCTACAAACGGGAGCTGAACGATGCGGATCGGATCGCGCTTGAGGAATATCTCATCACCAAGTACGCAATCCTGACGCCGCGACCGTATGCTCCCCCCGCCGCCGGGCCGCTCCTCTGGCTGAAGGCGGATTCCGGCGTTGTCACCAGCGGCGGCAAGGTAACCCGATGGATGGACCGGAGCGGGCATGGATACGCGGCAACGCAGGATTCCGCGGCGCTCCAGCCAACCATCCTCCCCAACGCAATATTCAATCTGCCGGCGGTCCGGTTCAGCGGCCTTGGCGATTTCATGGGGGCATCGTCGGTCTTTCCGGTCGCGACCGATTACAGTCTTCTCTTCGTGGTGCGGCTCAATAATCTCGGCGCCACCAACAATGTGATTTCCGGCAACAGCCACGCCCACTGGTTCGGCTCCGGCCCGTACGCCAGGGTGCTTCACAACGGCAACTTCGCCGCCCAGTGCATATCACCCATTCCGGTCGCGGCGTCGGAATTCGCAATCGTTACCATGACCTACCTGGAGGCGCGGCAGCGGGCGGCGATCTACATCGACAGCTATTTCGCCGACTCCGCGCTGGTGGGGCCAAACCCCGACTCCACCATCTATCTGGGGGCATTCGGCGGAGGAAATGTGCTGAACGGCGATCTGGCCGAGGTCCTTCTCTACAATCGCGAGCTGAGCGCGGCCGACAGGAAGGCATCGGAGACCTATCTCTTCAGGAAATATGGCATCGCCCTTCCCCCACCGCCGCCGCCCCCCGATTCCACCTTCAGCGAGGTGCCGAAGGCGGAGCAGTTGTACGCGCGCGAGGCCAACGATTCCGCCGCCGTGCGGATTGCGGGGACGGTCAGGCTGGCCGGATACGATTCCATCTATGTGAACATCAACAGGAACGATCTCCCCTGGAAACGGATCGCCGCGCCACTGACGTACCAGAAAGGGCTTGCGGCATTTGATCTGCGCCCGATGATCCACGCGGAGCTGAGCGAATATCACTTCACCATCGGCGTCAAATCCGCGACCGCCGATACCGTGCTGGCGGATCGCGACAGCATCGTCTGCGGCGATGTCTTCCTGATCAACGGCCAGTCCAACTCGATCTTCGGCGGCGTGCCGGATGCCTACGAGTTCTTCCGCACCTTCGGCCTTAACTACTCCCAGAGCCCGCGCGATACGCTCTGGACCCAGGCCCGCGCCGACGGATTCGGCGGCGGACCGCATGTGGGGGCGTGGGGATTGCGGATGGGGAAACTGTTGATGGATCGCGCACAGGTGCCGATCTGCATCATCAACGGCGGCGTCGGTGGAACATCGGTGGAGCAACATCAGCGGAACGATGCCAACCCAATCGACCTGGGGACGATCTACGGCAGCATGCTCTACCGCGTCCGCAAATCGGGGCTGGAGCAGAAGGCGAAGGCGATCCTCTGGTATCAGGGGGAGGCCAACACCATCACCAACTACTACACGAACTTCAAGTCGCTGTATGAGGATTGGCGATCCGATTACCCGAGCGTGCGGAAGTTCTACGTTGTCCAGATCCGTCCGGGCTGCGCCGCCGGCCCCCACAGCGAGCTGCGCGATCTGCTCCGCACCCTCCCCGATTCCCTTCCCGATATGGAATCGTTCTCGGTGATGGGCGTCCCCGGCCACGACGGCTGCCACTACGCCGGCCTCGGCTACGACACCATCGGCACGCAGCTCTACCGGCTGGTGGCGCGCGATTTCTACGGCCTGGCCGATACCGTCGATATCAGCGCCCCCAATATCCGCCGCGCGTACTACACCGATTCATCGCACACGCGGATAACGCTCCTCTTCACCAACGCGCGGCGCGGCCTTACCATCACCTCCGACAGCCTTGTCGGCGGCATTGCGGTGGCAATCAAGGACGCGTTCTTCCTCGATGACACGCTCTCCGTTATCCAGTCGGTGCGTGTCAGTGGCGACACGGCGTTTCTTACCCTGACGGCACCGTATCGCGCATCAACGGTGGCCTATATCCCCAGCCAGGTCTATCCCGGCACAACAGTGACCTACGAAGGCCCCTGGATCAAGAACACGCTGGGGGTCGGGGCATTCTCCTTCTACCGTTTCCCGATCACCACCGCCGAGCCGGTGGCCGGAATCGATGAGCCGCCAGCACCGGCGATAGCCCTGACGGCAATCCCCAACCCCTTCACCACGCGCACAGAACTGCGCGCAACCGTGACACGCGCCGCCCGGCTTCAGGTGATGCTCTACGACGCACTCGGCCACGAAGTCCGGCGCACAAGTTTCGACGCGCTGGCCGGGGAGAACAGCGTGATGATCGAGCGGGGCGATCTGCCGGCCGGCATCTATCTCTGCAAGATCACGAACGGCGCGGATGAACGGGTGATCTCCATCGTGGTCCGGTAATGTGACGGAATACAATCAATGGATACGCAACGGCCATCCCTCCAACGGGGGATGGCCGTTTTGTTGTATCACGCCTGTCGGGGACGTTTCCAATGTCCCCTTCCCCCCTGTTATGCGGCACGCTGAATCCCCCGACATCAATATCGGGCAACGCTTCGTATGTTGGGCGGGATTTTCGGCCGAGTGGCCGGGGCGGTCAGGAGAGCCTGTCAAACCAATTCAGCGACATGGGCACGATCACGACAATCTTCAGCGATGTGGGCGGCGTTATCCTCACCAATGGCTGGGACAGAAACGCGCGACGCGTCGGCGCGGAGAAGTTCGGGCTGGACTGGGAGGAATTTCAGGATCGGCACGATCTGGCTGGACAGGAGTTCGAGATCGGCAGGATCAGCCTGGACCAGTACCTTGCACGCACCATCTTCTATCGCCATCGCGACTTCACGCCGGATCAGTTCAAGGAGTTTATGTTCGCCCAGTCGCAGCCGTTTCCCGAAACGCTGGCGATCATGGATCGGCTGGCGCGGAGCGGTCGCTACCTGATGAGCACCCTCAATAACGAGGAGCTTGAGCTGAACAACTACCGGATCGAGCACTTCGAGCTGCGGAAATATTTCACCCTGTTCCTCTCCTCCTGCTTCCTCCATATGCGGAAGCCGGATGAGGTGATCTACCGGACCGCCCTGGCAATCGTCCAGCGCCGCCCGGAGGAATGTCTCTTCATCGACGATCGGCGGCTTAACGTGGAGGCCGCCTCGGCGCTGGGGATACGGACGATCCTCCATGAAAACCCTGAGCAATTGCTGAACGATCTCGTGGCCCAGGGCATCGAGCTGGCCGCGTGATCGATCGAGTTCCCATTTCGTACAACGTTATCAATCAAGGAGATACCAGATGGACCTGGGGATGATCGGGCTTGGGCGCATGGGCGCCAATATGACCGAGCGCCTGATGCGCGGCGGCCACCGTGTTGTCGGCTACGATCGCGCGGCCGAATCGGTTCAACGAGTTGTGGGCAAGGGAGCAGTCGGGGCGGACTCCCTCGCATCGCTGGTGGAGCAGCTTCCCGCCCCGCGCGCCATCTGGCTGATGGTCCCCTCCGGCGATCCCGTGGACGCCACCATCGACGCGCTTATCCCCATGCTCTCCCCCGGTGATACCATTATCGACGGCGGGAACTCCAACTACAAGGATGGGATGCGGCGCGCGCTGATGCTCAAGGAACGCTCCATCGATTTTGTGGATGCCGGCACCAGCGGCGGCATCTGGGGGCTGAATGAAGGCTACAGCCTGATGGTCGGCGGCGATGACGCGGTGATCGATCGCCTCCGCCCGATCTTCGAGACGCTGGCCCCGGCGGCCGATCGCGGCTGGGGACACGTTGGGCCGTGCGGATCGGGACATTTCGTGAAGATGATCCACAACGGCATCGAGTACGGGATGATGCAGGCGTACGCCGAGGGCTTCTCCATCATGAAGCATAAGAAGGAGTTCGGGATCGATCTCCATCAGGTGGCCGAACTCTGGCGGCACGGCAGCGTGGTCCGCTCATGGCTGCTGGACCTGACGGCCCTTGCGCTGGAAGGGGATGCCGATCTGCACGAGGTGGAGCCATTCGTTGCCGATTCCGGCGAGGGACGCTGGACCGTGGCGGAGGCGATCGACCTTGATGTCCCGGCTCCGGTGATCACCCTCTCCCTCCTCGAACGGATCAGATCCCGCGATACCGAATCGTTTGCCGACAGGATGCTGGCCGTGATGCGCGAGCAGTTCGGCGGCCACGCCGTCAAGCGCGAGGAGGCACAGTGAACGGAAAGGAAGTCGAACGCCATCTTTTTATCGTCTTCGGCGCCACGGGCGATCTGATGCACCGGAAGCTCCTGCCGGCGCTCTACACGCTGATGACCGGCCCCATCAAGGACAAAAGCGTGATCCTCGGCGTTGCCCGCGGCGATCAGATGAACGATGACAAGTTCAGGGCGATGGCCCACAAAACCCTGGTCGATGCCGGGCTGCTGGATGACGCCGGCGCAAGCGCCTGGTGCGAGCAGCGCATCCACTACCAGGCGGTGGACCGCGGTGACGCACAGGATTACACGGATCTGAAACAGCGGATAGAACAGATCGAGCACGACCACGATATCCCCGGCAACCGCGCCTTCTACATGGCGCTCCCGCCGCAGGTGTTCGAGCCGACGGTGGAACGGCTCGGCGAGGCGGGATTGAACAAGAGCGCCGGCTGGACCCGCATCGTGGTGGAGAAACCGTTCGGCCGCGATCTGGAATCGGCGAAGGAGCTGAACGCGCTGCTGCATCGGTTCTACGAGGAGAAGCAGATCTTCCGAATCGATCATTATCTCGGCAAGGAGACCACGCAGAACATCCTCTTCTTCCGGTTCGCCAACCTCCTCTTTGAACCGCTCTGGAACCGCGACCGGATCAAGAGCGTGCAGATCACCGTTGGGGAGGAGCTTGGCGTGGAGAGCAGGGCGGGCTACTACGAGCACGCCGGCGCCCTGCGCGACATGATCCAGAACCACCTGACGCAGCTTATGACCCTCACCGCCATGGAACCGCCGGTCGCGTTCGACGCCAACGCCATCCGCGATGAGAAGGTGAAGGTCCTCCGCGCCGTTGCCCCGATATCGCCGGATGACGTCGTCTTCGGCCAGTACGCGGCCGGACAGATCGACGGGGAGACGGTGCCGCCATACCGGAAGGAGCATGATGTGGCCCCCGACTCGAAGACCGAGACGTTTGTGGCGCTCTGCCTGTATGTCAACAACTGGCGCTGGAAAGGGGTGCCGTTCTATCTGCGGACCGGCAAGCGCCTGAAACGCCGGATGAGCCAGATCGTCGTCGATTTCCACCGGCCGCCGATCACCCTGTTCGATACCTTCGAGGATTTTGACGACACCATCAACTCCAATACGCTGGTGATGACGATCCAGCCCGATGAGGGCTTCGATCTCTACTTCGAGGTAAAATCCCCAGGCCAGCCGGTGAAGGTGAAGACCAAGCGCTTCAGCTTCCGCTACGAACAGGCGTTCGGCAAGCTGGCGGAGGCATATCAGACGCTGCTGCTCGATGTGCTTCGGGGAGATCAGACGCTCTTCGTCCGCGCCGATGAGGTGGAGACATCGTGGGGCATCTACACGCCGATCGTGGATAACCCGCCGGAGCCGTTCCTCTACTCCTCCGGCGGCTGGGGACCGAAGGAGGCCGATCGCCTTGTCGAAGCGACGGGCGAGGGATGGATTATGACATGAGCGGCGACCGGAAGATATTCCCCGATCTGGAATCGCTTGCGCGCGCCGCCGCCGAATCGATAGCGGCGGCAGCCGGTGCCGTGCCGGCAAACGGGACCATGAGCATCGCCCTCTCCGGCGGCGAAACTCCCAGAGCACTCTACACGCTGCTGGCAACCGACTACCGCGAGCGCATTCCGTGGCAGCGGACGCATTTCTTCTGGGGGGATGAGCGATGGGTTCCCCACGATTCCCCGAAGAGCAACTACCGGATGGCGCGGGAGTCGCTGCTGGACCCGCTCGCGATTCCAGCGGCGAACATCCACCCCATCCCGACCGATCTCGCCGACCCCGAGGCGGCGGCGCTGGCCTACGAGGAGGAGCTTCGGCTTCACTTCAAGGCACCCTTCCCGACATTCGATATCCTCCTGCTCGGCATCGGGGATGACGGGCACACCGCCTCCCTCTTTCCGGGCATCGCCGCCCTCTCGGAACGGCGGCGCGGGGTGGTGGTGACGCAATCGCCGGTGGAGCCGGCAACACGAATTAGCCTCACATTCCCGGCGCTGGAACGGTCGCGAAGGACGATCTTCCTGATCGCCGGTGAGAAGAAACGTCCGGTCGTAACGATGATGTTCGAGCAGCCGGAGGAGGCGCGCGCCCGCTTTCCGGCGGCAATGCTCTCCCCCGCCGGCGAGCTGACATGGATGCTGGACAGGGATGCATACGGCGCCGAGTGACACGGTGGGCTGAAGAAGATGGATGGCGATAAAGACTTGGC
>JBDSJW010000427.1:0-13449 GCA_039917235.1 Kapaibacterium sp. (SeqCode)
TAAGCGCGGCGCCAAGGCTGCCAAAGGCATCTCCCTGGTTCTTCAGATCACCGTCGTACGCGATCTCCACGCCGGCCGGCAGCTTCCTGGCCGCAATCGCCTTCTGAATTTCACCACCAACCGTGCCGGTGGGCCGGCCGATCACCTGCGACATCACGTTGACCGTTGAATTGCGATCCTTCCGCTGAAGAATCGTCGGGCCGGTGGTCTGGATGATCGACGCGAACTGCTTCAACTGCACCTGCGCGCCGGTCCTTGTGATAAAGCTGAGGTTCGATACATCGGCCGTGTGCGAGCGATCGGCCTCATCAAGCATGATCCTGATATCGTACTCGTTGCTCGCGTCGCGGAACTTCGCGTCGTCGTCGCCGCTGAGTGCCAGCCGAAGCGTTGCGCCGACCTCCGCGAGCGAGAGGCCGAACGAGGCCATCTTGTCGCGATCGATCTGGACGCGCGTCTCCGGCTTTCCATCCTCGGAGGAGAGACGAACATCGGCGGAGCCGGGGATCTTCCTGACCAGATCCGCCACGATATTGGCGGCGTACCGGACGGAATCAAGGTTCGCCCCAACAACACCGATCTGAATCGGCGTCTGGTTGGCCGTGCCGAAGATGCCGATCGGGTTGACACGCACCTTTACGCCGGGGATATCCCCCACCTTCTGCTTGATCGCGTCGGCAACCTCGTCGGTGGACTTGACGCGCTGCTCCTTCGGGACCAGCGCGATATTCAGCTCCGCGCTGTTGTTGGAAGTCTGCCCCACCAACCCCTCGCTCGACGCACCAACGTTCACGAACGCCTTGTTGACCTCCGGCATCTCCAGCACCGTCCGCTCCACCTGCTGCGTAATCCGGTTTGTCTGCGCCAGCGTGGCGCCCGGCGGCAGCTCGATCGATACCGCGAACTCACCACGATCGGACTGCGTGATAAACTCACCGCCGACGAAGCCGAACCCAACCAGCGCAAACGAGCCAATCAGCAGGACCAGCGTGCTGGCAAACACCACCCAGCGATGCCGCAGGCACCAGCCAAGGATGCCGACGTAGAACGCCGTCAGCTTGTCATACTGCCCCTCGAACCAGAGCCCGAAGCGCCCCATCAGCGTCTCCCTGGTAAGGTGCTGGAGCTTGGAGAAGCGGGAGGCGAGCATCGGCGTCACTGTAAAGGAGACGAAGAGGCTGAGGAGCGTACTGACCACAACGACCAGCGCGAAATCCCTGAGGATATTTCCCACAAGCCCCTGCACAAGCGTCAGCGGAAGGAACACAACAACGTCCACCAGCGTAATCGAAAGGGCCGCGAAGCCGATCTCGTTACGTCCGCGAAGCGCCGCCGTCCGCTGATCATCGCCAAGCTCAAGTCGCCGGTAGATATTCTCAAGCACCACGATCGAATCATCCACCAGGATGCCGACCACCAGCGAGAGCGCCAGCAGCGTCATCAGGTTGAGCGTCAGGTTGAACGCATACATCGCGATAAACGTGGAGATCAGCGACGCCGGAATGGCGACCATCACGATCACCGAGTTGCGGAAGCTGTGGAGGAACAGGAGCATCACGCAGGCCACCAGGATGACGGCGATAAAGAGATCGTGCGTCACCGCGTCCGCCGCGTCCACCGTGAAGAGTGAGCCATCCTGCGCCACATCGAACTTCACGTTGGCGCTCTTGTTGGAAAGCTCCAGCTTCGCCAGCTCGGCGCGCACCAGCTTGCTGACATCCACCGAGTTGGCATCCGACTGCTTCTGCACAAGGATGCCGATGGAGCTCACATTGTTGATGCGGCTCAGCGTCCGATCCTCCTTCTGCCCATCCTGCACATCGGCAACATCGCTCAGCTTGACATCGCCACCGGAGCGCGACTTGCCGACGATAAGGTTCCTGAGATCCGTGATCGATGCGATCTTGCCGGCGATACGGACCACGAACTGCCCGTCGGCATCCTTGATATTGCCGGTTGGGAAATCGAGGTTGGAGGCCTTGATTGTCTGCGTCACCGCGGACATGGAAAGCCCGTAGCCCATGAGAGCATCCTCATGAAGATTGACCTGAATCTCTCGCTCGTTCCCCCCCACCAGCGTCACGTTGCCAACGCCCGGCACCTTGGAGATCTGCGGCTTGATCCGGTCCTTCAGGAACTGATAGAATTCCTTCTCCGGCATCGTGCTGGTAACGCCCATGCGAAGCACGGGGATTTCATCCAGCGCGAACTTGGAGAGCGTGGGGCTTTTGGCCCCCTCGGGAAGACGGCCCAGCACCTCCCCCACCTTCCGCTGCGCGTCCTGCAACGCGAAATCGATGTTGGCGGACTGGAGATACTGAATGGTCACGAATGATACCCCCTCGCGGGAGCTCGATCGGACATCCTGAATCTTGTCGAGCCCCGATACGGCGTCCTCGATCACCTTGGTGACCGATGCCTCGACCTCGCTCGGGGAAGCGCCGGGATAGACCGTTGCGATGGTCACAATCGGCGGGCTGATCTTCGGCAGCAGCTCGTACTTAAGCTGCGCGAAGCTGAAGAGGCCGAGCACTCCGAGCGCCGCGAAGATCACGACGACCAGCGTGGGGCGCTTGATTGATATTTCGGTAAGTGTCATGACTCTATCTATTTGAGCGTTCTTTTTTGCCTGTATAGCGCACGCAACCGGGAGGGATGATCGGGGTTATCCCCGGCCACCGCCGGAGAAACATCCCATGCGGGATGCCCCGCTCCCGACGCGGATCGGACTTACGGATTCTGGTTCGTCACGGTGACCTGTGCTCCGTCGCGGATGTTATTCTGACCGCTGATGACCACCTTGTCCCCCTGTAGAAGCCCCTTCAGCACCTCGATCTTCGTCCCGACCTCACGCCCCACCTCGATGTTCCGCACCTTCGCCACGCCGTTTTCCACAACGTAGACCTGGGCGTTCTTGATGCTGCCGAGGAGCGCCTCGCGCGGGAGAAACTCCGCGCTGTGGCTGGGAATGGAGATAAAGTTCACCCGACCGAACATCCCGGCTCGCAGCGGATGCTCCGAGGTATTGGAAAGGGTCACTTCCACCGGATAGGTATGCGCCTCGTCGGCCTTGGCGCCGATCATCGTCACGTGGGCGTTGAACGTCACGCCGGGATAGACATCGGTGGAGATCTCCACGCGGTCGCCATCCTTCAGCTTGAAGACATCCTCCTCCGGCACATTCACCTTCACCTTGAGCTGGGAGATATCGACGATCGTGATGACCGGCGTTCCCGGCGCAAGCGATGTCCCTATCTCTATCGGCCGCGCCGTCACAACGCCGGAGATCGGCGAGGTGACACGGGTATCGCGAAGCTGGCGGCGGGCTATCGTCAACTGCGTCTCCGCCCCTTTCATCGCCTGGTACATGTTCTGCACCTGGATATCGGCAACGCCCCCCTGGCTCTCGCTCTGGAGGAGCTTGTAGCGGTCAAGATCGGTTTTGGCCTTGTCGTAGTTGATCTGCGCGTTTGCCACCGCGGCGGACTTCAACTCGTCATCGACGCGGGCAATCGTTGCGCCGGCGGCGACATGATCCCCCACGCGCGGCCCCACGGCCTTGACGCGACCCTGGGTTTCGGAGGTAACGGAGACCTCGCGATTGGCGGCGATCGTCCCCACCAGCGAGAGCTGATCGGAGACGGTTTCAACCGTTATCGGAGCAACCGTGACGGCAAACGCCTTGGGGGGCGGGACCTTGGATTTCTCGTTGCTTTTCGCCTTGTTGTTGCGAAGGATAAAGACCATCGCACCGACGATCACAATCGTGATAATTACTGCAAGCACCTTCTTCATGGTGACTATCTCTCTGGTATTGTTGTCTGTGTTAAACGTTCTTCAATCTATCGGGGTGATCGGCCGGGGCCGGAACTACTGTCCCGGCACGGCCTCGTATTTGATGTTGGCGTTGTCGTCGGTAAGCTGATAATGATCGCCGAGCAGCCCTTCCACTTCCGAAAGCGCCATATCGAAATCGTATACGGCGTTAAGCTGATTGAGCTTTGCCTGCGCCAGCGCCAGATCGGCGTCGTTGATGGCGAGCTGCGTGCCGGTCCCCGCCCTGTAGGAGGTTGTGGCGATCGTGTAGGCGCGCTGTGCCTGGTTGATTGTGAGATCGCCGGTGGAGATCCTCTGGCGCGCGTAGTCCACCTTCCTCAGCACGATGCCGATCTGCGTGGAGAGCGCCTGCGCGGCCTGATCGTACCGCAGCTTGCTCTGCTCCACCTGGAACTGCGCCTCCCTCACCTGCGCGTCCGTCCGCCAGCCGCTGAAGATGTTGTAGCTCAGGTTCAGCCCCACAAATGATGTCGGCTGAAAGCTGATGTCCGACACATTATCGAACTGCGTGGAGAGGCTGTAGCGGCCGATAAAGGAGACCGTCGGGAGATAATCGGCCTTCTTGATCTTCACAAGCATCTCGTTCACCTTCTCGGTGAGCTTCAGCGTCTGGAGCTGGGCGTTGTTCCGCTCCAGAATCGCCCTGGCATCGGCCACCGCCGGCTCCACCTTCTCCAGCGAAACCGGGCGCGTCAGGCTTTCGGTAAGGGCAATCGGGCTGTCGCCGGTAAGGCCCACCACAAGCCGCAGATTGTCGATCGCCTGCTGGTAGCTATCGCGCGACTGGATCACAACCGGGCGCTGATTTGCCGCCTGAACCTCGGCGCGGATCGCGTCGAACTCCGGACGAAGGCCAACCTTGAACTGCAACTGCGCGTTCTTCAGGTTCTCCTCGGCGTTTGCCAGCAACGTCTCGTTTACCCGGAGTGCCTCGCGGGCAAAGAGCGCGGTGTAGTATGCGCGCTTTACATCAAGCACGGTCTGTCCTGCCTGCGTGCGAAGCGCCTGCCGGGAGATCTTTCCATACTCCCTGGCCGTCTCCACCGCCGTTGAAAGCGCGGCATTGTAGACGATCTGGTTTACCGTGGCATCCGCCCCCAGCACATTATCCGATCCGATCTTGATCGGCCGGGTGATTCCATCGGCGCCGGGGAAATAGAATACCTGGCGCTGAAGGTTCCGCTGATAGTTGGATGTGATCGTTACCGAGGGATAGGCCGTTGCATATGCTTCGTCGATCTGCGCTTCCGCGTTGGAAATCGCGATCCGCCCAAGCTGGAGGTCGCGATTGGTCTTGATCGCCGCGTTGATTGCGTCTCCAAGCGAGAGACGGGTGGTGTCCTGCGCGGAGGCAAGCACCGGTAGCGTTAAGAATGCTGCTAACGTGATGAGTATCTTCTTCATGAGACGAACTCTCGGGCTGATGTACGGCGGAAGATTTTTCCCCCGCCGATAAGTATGGTTCTGTTATCGTGCTATACCGTTGAAGAAAACGGCATGAATCAATTTGGTGGCGTCGGCTACTTCGCGTTCGATATCCTGAGGGGTGAGGTCCGCGAAGATCTTTGAGAGGCTCATGTGCGGGTCGTTCGCGTTATCGGCATGAGCGCAGCTATGGGGATCGGCGAGGCGGCCGAGGACGCGACAGTTGAACTGCCCCATCAGCATGTTGATCAGGATGATCGCCAGCGCCATCGGCTGGACATCGTTCATCACCGTCCCCCTGATCTGTTCGGCGGCAATCGTATCGGCCACGATCCCGAGAAGTTGCGGCATCAGATGCATCAAAGGGTTACCCCCACGCAGGTGGTGGGACTCCCTGATAAAAAGCTGCACCGCCTCCAGATTGTTGAAGAAGAGGGTCAGCTCCTCGCGGAGGAACATGTCGATCTTCTCGGGAAACGGCGCGTCGTTGTTCAGCGTCCGCTCGGCAATCAGCTTCAGGGCCTCGAAGGAATCCTCCAGCACAACCTGGAAGAGCGCCTCCTTGTTCGTGAAATAGTTGTAGAGCGTCCCCTTGCCGAACTCCGCCAGCTCGGCAACGTCCTCAAGCTTCGTATCATTGAAGCCCTTGCGGGCAAATACCGTCCGCGCGGCAAGGATGATCTCCCGCCTGCGAGCCAGTTTCTCTCTATCTCTTCGCGATATCTGCGTGCTGTTGTTATCCATTAGAAGGGTAAAAGCTATCAAGCCTTTGATTTTTCACTCATGGTTCACATCCTGACCAGCGAGTCACTTTCCGACCGAACAGTGCGAACATAGGAACGGCGAGCCATCTCCGCAAGTTATGAGTTGTAAACGTTGCCGTGATATCAGGCTGGAGTGGTAAGGATCTGGAAATAGTGGGATTTCGGATAAAATGGCGGGATTGATCGATGTCTGGCTCGTGAGAAATTGTTGCTCCGGTGTTAAACCGATGCCCGCGGCCCGCGTTTACACGAGCACATTCCCTCCGCCAGCCCCACAGATTCGCCGAACCCGGCGGTTTTCCGGCTCACAAACATCGTCGATCAGCATGAACAATCGTTACGTGATCCGGCTTCTCGCAACGCTTTTCCTCCTCCCCCTCCCCCTCCTGCATGCCCAGCCATCGGTGGATTCCGCCGCGAAGCAGCTTGTTCTCCGCGATGGGCGGCTCTTCGACAGCATCGCCATCAGACGGGATACCGCGTTTCGCCGCGATGAGATCCATCCGCTCCCCGAACATCTTCCCGGAAGCTGGTCGCCGGAGTTCCCCACCGTTTACGCCCGGCGCCCGCTCCTCGGCCTGGAAGATTCCCCCCCCTTTATCCTCAATTATGACAGGGCCGACGGGCTTTTTCTGGGCCTGGGAGAGAATATGCCGGCGGCAAACTTCCTTGAGAGGCGGCTTCAGGGATATCTCGGGTTCGGCTACGCGGTAGGCTCTCATTACTGGCAGGTCTATGGCGGGTTGAGCAGGGATTTCCTCTCCGTCTCCACGCCGCTCAGGATCGGCGGCGAGGGGCATATCATGACCGACACACGCGATGCCTGGAAAGTGGGGCGTTTCGAGAACGCCATTGATGCGCTCCTGGACGGCGTGGACTCCCGCGATTACTACCAGCGGAAGGGATATTCTCTCTCGATCGAGCAGTTCCTGAGCCCCAGAATCGGCATCAGGGGGGAGTTCAGGAGCGATCGGCATACCAACTCAAGGCGGGAGGTGGGCTGGTCGCTCTTCGGCCCAAAGCAGCCGTTCCGCGATGTTCCGGGAATTCAGGAGGGGCATATGACATCGGGAGCGGTGAGCCTGGTGATGGATTATATGAGCCTGAGAAGCTGGAGCGAAACGCAGTTCGGACTTGAGGCAGCGGCGGAATGGGGAACGCTGGATGGAAGTTTTGCCCAGTACGTGCTCGATCTCCGGTTGAAAACCGTGGCGATCGATCCCTGGCTCTCCCTTGCCGTTCATGGTCGCCTTGGAAGCGCCACCGGCGCCGCGCCGCTCCAGAAGCTCTTTACGATCGGCGGCTGGGGAACGCTTCCGGGATATCCGCAGAACGCCTACGAGGGGAATCGGATGGCGTTGTTGCAGACCGATCTGCTGATCGCCCCGTTTGCCCGCGTCAGATTTCTCCACGACCTCAGGGTGATCGTTTCGAACGACTTCGGCGCGGTCAGCATGGCCGACAGCACCGCGGGTCCATTCACCGGCATACCGACCGACCCCGCGCTCTTCCTCTATTCCCCCGGCATCTACGTTGGGACGCCGGCCGGACAGTTCAGAATAGGCTTTGCGTTCCGCACCGATATCTTCCGCGATCCCAGGCTTGTGATCAGGCTTAATCAGGTATTCTGACCCGATCGGATATTCCGGGCGTGGATGGCGCAAACAAACCAGGGGATCGCCCCGAAGCCGCGTCATGCGCGGAACCCGGGCAGATCCCCTGTTGTAGTATCATCTCTCCGTTCGTGCTTCGCTTAATCGCGAAGCCGTGGATCGGTGGCATCGCGGAGGCCGTCGCCGACCATGTTATAGCAGTATGCCGTCAGGAAGATCATCATCCCCGGAAACACCGCCAGCCACCATGCAAACGTTGCCGTACGCGACTGGTTGAGCGCCGATCCCCACGTCACCGTCTCGATCGGAACGCCGAAGCCGAGGAACGAAAGCGCCGATTCGGTAAGGATGGCGCCGGCGATGCCGAAGGCGATCGACACCAGCACCGGGGCGATCGAGTTCGGAAGCACATGCCGGAAGATCACCCGCATCGACGTAAAGCCGAGCGAGTTGGCGGCCGTGACATACTCAAGGTTCCGCACGCGGAGCACTTCACCGCGCACAAGCCGTGCAATCCCCATCCACCCGGTGATGCCGATTACGACCATCACAAGAAAGACGCTGGCCCCGTAGAAGGCGACGATCGCAAGGATCAGAAAGAGCGTCGGGAAGTTGAGAAACACGTCGGTGATGCGCGATATCACATTATCCACCCATCCACCGAAATAGCCCGCCAGCGCCCCCAGAAACACCCCGATGACCGTTGCAATCCCCATCGATATCAGGCCGATCGAGAGTGATATTCGCGCTCCATGAATAAGCCCCGACAGCACATCCCGCCCCGGCTGATCGGTGCCGAAGTAATGATCGCTCCCCGACTGAAACGGCGGCTGGAACGATGCCATGATATCAGTGGCGCTGGCGCTGTACTTGATCGGCGGAAAGACAACCCAGTCGTATTTCAGCGATTTCCAGTCGGCATTGACCAGATCGGGGGAGTACTTGGCAAGCCCCAGGCCGACCGCGTAATCCTTGAAGACCGGCGCGTAGAACGTCCCCTTGTATGAACAGAGAATCGGCTTATCGTTGGCAAGCACGTCGGCCAGAAGGGCAACCACCACCAGAAAGTAGATAAAGTAGAGCGCCCAGACCGCCGAACGATTCTTCTTGAACTGATGCTTGACAAGGCTCCAGTAGCTCTGATCCGGCCGCTTCTTCGCGTTCTTCGGGTCGATCGCAACGCCGTTTGTCTCGGCCATCACCGGGGTTGCAGTTACTGTTTCTTCGGCCATACGTGCTATGATTGAGAAATTGATTGCATTCGGAGCTTGTAACGCGATGCCCCCTCTCAGCCGCCTCTCTTCGAGAACGAGATCCGCGGATCGGCCACCGAGTAGAGAATATCGGCGAGCAGAACGCCGAGCAGCGTCAGAATGGCACTGAAGGTAAGCTCACCCATGATCAGCGGATAATCACGCTCGTTAAGCGCCTGGATGGCAAGCTGTCCCATGCCGGGAATCGAGAAGATCTGCTCCACGATCACCGATCCACCAATCAGCGCCGGAAGAAGGCCGGCCAACAGGGTGATGATCGGGATCAGCGAATTCCTCAGCGCATGTTTATAGACCACCACCTTTTCTGAAAGCCCCTTGGCGCGCGCCGTGCGGATATAATCCTGGCGGATGGTTTCGAGCATCGCCCCGCGCATCTGCCGCGAGATATAGGCGAAGCTGCCGTAGGTATAGATCATCATCGGCAGCGCGATATGCCAGAGAAGATCAAGCGACTTGTCCGTGAAGGACCAGGCCGTCGAGTAATCCACCGAGTGGAGTTTGGCGGGCGGAAACAGCTCGATAAACCCGCTTCCTCGACAGAGATAGATAATACCAAGCGTCGCCACCCAGAACGACGGAAGCGAGTAGAGCATGAAAAGGATGGCGGTGGAGACTTTGTCGGTGGCTGTCCCCGGATGCGTTGCGGAAAATATCCCCAACGGTATCGCTATCAGGTAGGCCAGTAATATCGATATAAGGCTCATCAGCAATGTGATCGGGATGCGCTCCCAGATCTTGTCAATCACCGGACGGTCATCCTTAAATGACTTCCCGAAATCAAGCTGCACCAGATTGCCGACCCAGTACCCGTACTGTGTGAGGATCGGTTCATCGAGATGCCACTGCTTCCGTATCTGCAGGATCATCTTCTTTGTAACCCCCCGGTCCGCCCTCTCCCCTCCGGCTCCGGCCTTGTTCTCCGCCGGATCGCCCGGCGCAAGCTGGCCGATCGCAAAGGTCATGATCGTGACAAGCAGCAGGGTGGGAATGAACAGAAAGATGCGTTTGAAGATATATGTGATCATCGGCGAGGTCCGTCGAGTGAATGAACGCTTTACGGGAAGCCCATGCCACGCTCAGGGATGTCGTCGGGGGCCGGCTCCGTACCAGAAGGGTTCCTGACGATGTCCGAGCATGGAGAGGCGAATCAGCGGGAAAATACGGATGGAAAGATGGAGATACCAACACGAAGTTCGTTCCGGGGAGATTCATCGTCCGATAACCGGCGCCGGCCGGTAAAAAAGAAGGGAACCCGGAGGCCGGATTCCCTTTGCATTCATTCTATCAGCAACCTCGGCGTGAACTCAGTTCATCGCCACGGCCTTGTTGCCATAGCGCTGCGCGCTCTTCGGCGACCACCACCAGCCGGCGTTGTAGCAGGGGCGCGGGGCGTAGAACTTGGCGTCCTGGAACCGATCGCTGTAGGCGCCGGTCCACTGCTCGGCCACAAGGAAGTTGTACGGCTGCTCATCGTGGATAATCTCCTGAAGCTCGGTATACAGCGGCAGCCGCTTCGAATAATCGAACTCGCCACGGATCTGATCCAGCAGCTCATCCACCCGTTTGTTCTTGAACGAAACGCTGTTGGATCCCCCTTCCTCCGCCGACTTGGATGCCCAGATCTGGCTGAGATCCCCCTCGCGCACCTCCATCGCCCACCCGGCGATGCAGGCATCGAAATCCTTGCTGCGGCTCTTCTTCAGATACGTTGCCCAGTCGATCGAGAGCGTATGGGCATCGATTCCTGCTTTTTTCAGCTCGCTCACAAACAGGATCGCCATCTGCTGGCGCGCCTGATTGCCGGAGTTGAGCATGATATTGAATGTGAACGGCGTGCTCACCCCGTTGATCACCTTATCCAGGATGCCGTCGCCATTGCTGTCGGTCCATCCTGCTTCAGCCAGCATCTTCTTGGCGAGCGCCGGATCGTACTTCATAAGCGACAGCGCCGTATCGCACTCCGGCCGCTTGTAGAACAACGGCGACTGCACGGGGCGGGCCATGCCGAAGTAGATCTTATCGATGATGGCGTCGCGGTTGATCAGATGCGCAAGCGCCTGGCGCACTTTCTTATCGGCGAACATCGGGTGGAGGGCGTTGTAGCCAACGTAGGTGTAGCCGGGAAAATCGTAGATCGCGGGCTTCAGGCCGAGCGACGGCATGACATCCTTTACGCGCATGTACTGAACCTTCTCCAGCTTCGGCATCACATCAAGATCGCCGCCGCGGAGCGAAACCAGCGCCGCGTTGAAATCGTTGATCGAACTCCAGACCAGCTTCTCCGGGTACGAGAGCGCCAGCTTGTGCCCCTTGTTCCAGTAGTTCGGATCGCGCATCAGGGAAACCCGCTCGTTCCTCCGCCATTCATCGAACTTATACGGCCCCGAGCCAACCAGATACTCCCGCGACATCCCCTTCTCCACCACCGTGAATGATTCGGCGGCATCCTTGATAGTGGGATTGTGATTGGTGGTATCCTCGCTGTTCAACTCCTTGAAGGTGATCTTATCAGTAAGCCCTTTCGGGTCCCAGACATGTTTTGGAAACGCAACAAGGCCGCCGGCAAACTGATCGCCCAGATAATACGGCTTGTTCATGATGACACGGAGGTGGTACGGATCGCCATCGACGAGGATGGCGCTATCGACCCGCTCGTAATAGCCACGGGTCGGCGCGGCATCGATGATCATCGGGTTTTTCAGCGTCTTCAGATAGAAGATGAAATCGGCTCCGGTCACCGGAACGCCGTCGCTGAACTTGACATCCTTGCGGATATGGAAATCGTAGCTCAGCCGGTCATCGCTGATCTTCGGGAGGGAATCGGCGATCCAGGGGATATCCTTCAGCGTGAGAGGATCGGTGTTGGTAAGCGACTCGTAGATATACGCGTCGATCTCGCTGGCGGTGGCATCGCTGGAGGTCAGCGGGTTCAGGCTCTCGGGATCGGCGAGGCTATGGATCACCACCCAGTCCCCTTCCACGGGGGTGCCGCCGGCCACGACATTGGTTGTTGTTTTCGGCCGCCCGCATGAGGCAAGCGAGAGCGCCGTCAGGGCCAGAACCCCGAAGTACGTTCCACCGCGAAGAATTGAACCTCTGAAATGCTTCATAATGATTGCATGGAAGTTGAGTCTCAAGAGAGAGATAGTGCGCCACCGGGTTCACGGGATGTGGCATGGCACTAAAGTAACGGAAATCTCCCCTATTCCATTGTGCGGACAATCATTTCAGGGAGCAAACCGCAGGTCATGACCGGGTCCGGGCGATACGAAATGGATGTCGCCGGGCCCCGGATCCTTCTGCGGGATCTGCGGCTCATACCGCTGCGGTATCACGGCGGTATCGGTATTCGGCGTCTCCGACTCATCAACGTCCGGCAGCGTCGGCGGCTGGAGGCGTTTGCGCGGGCGATGAACTAGGCGCGGAGCCTGCGTGCTGGTTCTGGCGGATATTCCCGCGGGGACTACCGGACCGGAGTTGCCGGATGGCGTGCCGGAGATGCCAAACCAGAAAACGACCATCAGGGTCGCCAGGGCAACGGCGGGGGCCGCGGCCCAGCGACGGAGAGCCCCCGGACGGCGGTCGATGGCGGCATCGATGCGGGACATCATCGCCAGCGAGCTTTCCGGCATCGGCAAAACCGGCTGCTTCGCGAGAAGAGCGTGATACTTCTCCCAGTCACCGGGAGTATCGTCGGCAGTATGTAGGTTATGTTCGGTCATAATCGGAAATCATTGATCTCGTCTGTTCGGAACCATCCCGGTTATCGGGGCCGCGGTTCGTCCGCCACGGCATCGATACCCCATCTCTCAATCCCTGTACCCCTGCTCATGCATCGCCCGCCGGAATGCCTCCCGCGCGTCGAATATCCGCTTGCGGAGCGCTCCGGGCTTCAGGGTCCATTGCAGAATCATCGCAATCTCATCGTTCTCGAACCCCTCGATATCCCTCAGCACCACGATCTCCCGCTGCTGCGGAGAAATCGAGGCCAGCGCCCGCTCCACGATCTTCGCCACAAGAGCGCCGTCGGCGGAGGCATCGGGATCGCAGAACACATTCTGCCGAAACTCCAGATCCTCCGTCTCCCCCGATCTGCCGTTATGCGTCAGCGACCGGACGATGGAACGGACGCTTCGCCGGCGAAGCTCGCTCAGCGCCTTCCGCCGCGCAATCGTGAAGAGCCAGGTTGAAAATTTGAACGTCGGCTGATATCCCCCGCGCCGTTCATACAGCGTCATCCATGTCTCCTGCACGATATCCTCCGCCGTGGAGGGATCGACAACGATGCGACAGATGAAACTGTAGAGCTTCGGGTTGTAGAGCGCGTGCAGACGGCGGAGCGCGGAGCGATCGCCGGCCTGCAACGCCATCATAAGCTCATTGCCGACATCGTGCAGAGCCGTCGCGGTCGGGGTGCCGGAAACCGGAGCCGCGCCATCGGCGTGCTCCTCCGTCCGCGGATGCTCCCCGGAACTCTCCTGAGGATCCTCTTCCGCCGACGGTTCGACGATTATCGGTGAGATAGTTGCTATGGCC
>JBDSJW010000428.1:0-3349 GCA_039917235.1 Kapaibacterium sp. (SeqCode)
CCGCTGGAACGGGCTTGGAACGAAGTTCGGAACCGCCGGGTCCTCATGAAGCGACCGGCCGATGCCGTGTCCCACCAGTTCCCTGACCACGGAGAAGCCGTTTGCCTCAACATGCCGCTGAACGGCCCTGGAGATATCAAACACCCTGTTCCCCGCCACCGCCTGCTCAATCCCAAGCCAGAGCGATTCCTCCGTCACCTTCATCAGCTTCGCCTGAAGCTCATCCGGCTCACCTATCGAATAGGTGATGGCGCTGTCGCCATAAAAGCCGTTCTTCTTTACCCCGACGTCCAGCGAAACGATGTCCCCTTCCTGAAGCGGCCTGAGATCCGGAAGCCCATGCACCACCGCCTCGTTGACCGATGTGCAGAGGGTCGCGGGAAAGGCCTGCCCATGAACAACATATCCCTTGAAAGCCGGCTCCGCCCCATGCGATCGGATGTACTCCTCGGCGATCTCGTCAAGGCGCTTCGTCGTCGCGCCGGCAACCGTGTGCTCCTTGAGCATCCCCAGCACCCCTGCAACGATCTGGCTCGCCTCCGCGATCAGCTCGATCTCCTCCGATGTCTTCCCCTTTCCCGGAACTGAGCTTCCCACGTGCGTCCTTCCTATTGAACTGTATTGACCTGCTGGCGACCGAGACGACCACGAAGCTTGCCGCTCTTCATAAATCCATCGTAGTGGCGCATCAGCAGATACGATTCAATCTGCTTCAGCGTATCAAGCGCAACACCCACGATAATCAGAAGACTGGTCCCTCCGAAGAAGCCGGCAAACTGTCCGCTGACACCCAGACCCGCCATAAAGGTCGGGAGGATGGCGATCAGAGCCAGAAACAGGGACCCAGGGACGGTTACCTTGGTAAGAATATTGTCAACATACTCTTCGGTCGGCTTGCCGGGACGGATGCCCGGGATAAAGCCGCCATTCTTCCGCATATCCTCGGCCACATTCCTCGGACTGAAAACAATCGCCGTGTAGAAGAATGTGAAGAAGATGATCAGCACCGCCAGCACCACCGCGTGAAGCGGATCGGTCGGCCCGAAATTGCGGGAGAGAAACGATGCGATCGAGCTGTTCGGGAAGTAGGTCACCAGCGAGTTCGGGATGAACATGATCGAGCTGGCGAAGATGATCGGCATCACGTTGGCCGTGGTCAGCGTAATCGGAATAAACGATGTCTGACCGCCATATGCCTTGTTCCCCGCGATCCGCTTTGCGTACTGCACCGGGATTTTTCGGACGGCCTGCGTAAACATCACCACCATCATGATGATGCCGATCAGCGCCACCAGGATAACTGCCTCCACAATAATGTTGCGCGTCCCGGCTTCCACCAGCTTGTATTCCTCGACCATCGCCTGCGGGAGGCGGGCGATAATGCCGATGAAGATGATCAGCGAGATGCCGTTGCCGATCCCCTTATCCGTGATCTGCTCGCCGATCCACATCAGCAGCATGGTGCCGGCCGTGAAGATCGATGCAGCCATCACGATAAACGGAACCCCGTATACGCCCGCGGCCACAACCGACTTGCCCGATCCCGGATCAACGCTCTGGAGGCTGATTGCAATGGCAATGCCCTGAGCAAAGGCCAGGGCGACCGTGAAGTAGCGAGTAAGCGTGTTAATCTGCTTGCGTCCCTCTTCCCCCTCCTGCTGGAGTTTCTGGAAGTAGGGGACCACCGCGCCGAGAAGCTGAAGGATGATCGACGAGGAGATATACGGCATGATGCCAAGCGCGAAAATCGCGGCGTTGGAATACGCCCCCCCGGTGAACATATCGAACAGACCCAGGAACCCCTCCCCCTTCGCGCCCCCCTTGGCATGAAGGGCGGCCACGTTGATGCCGGGGACCGAGATAAAGGAGCCAATCCTGACGATCAGCAACATCAACGCCGTGAAGATGATCCGCTCGCGCAGTTCCTCAATCTTCCAGACGTTACGGAGAGTTTCCAGTAGCTTACTCATGGAGGGTCACTGAACCGCCGGCCTGCTCGATCTTCGTCCGAGCGGAGGCCGAAATTTTATGGGCAGTTACGGCAATCTTCGTTGTTATATCACCATTGCCGAGGATCTTCACCGGCTGGCTACGCTTGGAGACAACGCCCAGCGCGAACAGGCTCTCCGGCGAGACGGCGCCGTCGGTCAGCTTCCCGGCCTCGGCGAGCTCCTGAAGACGGGCAACATTGACCGTCTGGTACTCGACACGGAAGGGGTTGTGGAAGCCGAACTTGGGAACCCGGCGGATATACGCCATCTGGCCGCCCTCGAAGTTCGGAATCTGCCCGAAGCCCGAACGGGACTGATGTCCCTTGTGCCCGCGGGTCGAGGTGCCGCCATGGCCCGATCCCTGTCCCCGGCCGATGCGCTTCTTGTTCGTTGTCGCCCCTTTCGGCGAGCGAAGGGACCCTAGATGATTCGACATAGTTCTATCTCTCTCTCGGTACGATTATTCGGATGTCTGTTGTGAGCGACGGAATTCTCTCCGGTGGAGAGATCACCCCTGCTGAACCGGCTCGGTCTTGATCAGATGCCGGACAACGCGAAGCATCCCCTGAAGCTCCGGCGTATCGTTGTGGATGCGGGAGTAGTGCGGACGTCCCAGGCCGAGAGCCTCGATGGTCCGCTTCTGCTTCTCCGGGCAATCGATGATGCTCCGGGTCTGCGTGATTTTTATCTGTGCCATTGTTCTTATCCTTTCAACACCTTATTGAGCGAGATTCCACGGCGCGAAGCGACCGAAGAGGCATCCTCCAGGCTCATCAGAGCCGCCATCGTCGCCTTTACCGCGTTGTGCGGGTTGGACGAGCCCTGGCTCTTGGTCAGGATATCCTGAACGCCAACCGCTTCCAGCACGGCGCGCGATGCTCCGCCCGCGATCACACCGGTTCCCGGGGTGGCAGGCTTCAGGAGGATCTTGCCGGCGCCGAACTTGCCGTAGGCCTCATGCGGAATAGTATGTCCCTTCAACTCGATCTTCACCACGCTCTTCTTGGCAGCCTCGGTTGCCTTGGAGACCGCGTTGGAAACCTCGTTCGCCTTGCCCAGCCCGATCCCGACATGTCCGTTGCCGTCGCCGACAACCACAATCGCGCTAAATCCGAACCGGCGACCACCCTTGACAACCTTCGCGGTACGATTGAGGCTGATGACCTTATCCTTCAGCTCCATCCCGGAAGACTTTGGTTTTTCCAGTGCCATATCTGCGTTTGCTATGAATGAATCTGCATCTTAAAAAAGCGCGAAGCGCAAAGATACGAAAACAAGCGAATTCTAGGGCATTCGGTTACGAATTCATAGAAATCGCTTGTCCCTCTACCATGCGCGATTTAGACCTGGAGGCCGGC
>JBDSJW010000429.1:0-6469 GCA_039917235.1 Kapaibacterium sp. (SeqCode)
CTGTTCCCGTTACCGTTGCCACCTCGATCTCCTCACCGGCCTTGAACGGGCGGAAGAGGAGGAGCATAAACCCCGCCGCCAGGTTGGAGAGCGATCCCTGCAATGCCAGGCCGATCGCCAGCCCCGCCGCCGCCAGAATCGCCGCCAGCGATGTGGTCTCAATGCCGAAGACGCTCAACAGGATGATGATCAGGATGATCCAGAGGAGGATCTTCAGCGCGCTGAGCGTGTAGCGCCGGACGGTGGTGTCGCGGACGGTGCGCTTGAGCGTGCTTCGCGTGATCGAGCTCAGGAGCCGGATTATGATCATCCCTATCGCCAGGACGATGAGCGCGCTCAGCATCCTCCAGCCGAACGTGATAATCGTTGTCATCAGATTTTGCGCGGTCAGATATTTCGTGAGCGATTGAAGAGTAGAATCCATGTCGAGGCAACATCCGTTTTGGAATAGGAGCGTTCAAAATACGTAACCTGATCAAACATGATAGCCGTGATCGTCAGAGTCTATCAAAGTCTGTCGGGGTCGGTTTCAAACCGACCCTATGCCTGCATCTGTTGCGTTGGCGCGGGAGGGCCGGTTTGAAACCGGCCCCGACAAGCGTAATTTCTTTCTTTGTTACTGTTGCCATTCATCATCCCGGCACGGTGCTTCAATCATTGATCTTCCCCGATATACTCATGCTGGCATCCGAACCCGTGTCGAACATGGAAACGACCAGATCCGAATCCCCGAAAAAGCTCCCTCTCTTCATCAACGGAGAGTTTGTTGATGCGATCAGCGGCGCCACATTCCGGGATATCAGCCCGGTGGACGGGCGGGTGGTGGCGGAGGTATCGGAGGGGGGCGCCGCCGATGTGGAACGCGCGGTGCGCGCGGCGAAGGAGGCGCTGAACGGTCCCTGGGGGAGAATGCCGGCCAACGCCCGGCTGGATCTGGTGGCAAAAGTGGCGGACCGGATCATGGAACGGTTCGATGAATTTCTTCAGGCGGAGATCGCGGATACCGGCAAGCCGCTCGGCTGGGCGTGCGAGGTGGATATCCCCCGCGGTGCCGCCAACTTCAGAATCTTCGCCAACCTGATCCGGAATCTCCCCACCGAATGCTTCCAGACCGATACCGCCGATGGCGAGGGGGCGCTTAACTATGCCCTCCGTTCGCCGCTCGGCGTGGTTGGCGTGATCTGCCCGTGGAATCTTCCGCTGCTGCTGATGACCTGGAAAGTGGCCCCCGCGCTGGCGTGCGGCAACACGGTGATTGTAAAGCCCTCCGAGGAAACCCCCGCCACCGCCACGCTTCTGGCCGAGGTGATGAACGAGGTGGGGATTCCCCCCGGCGTCTACAACGTGGTGCATGGGTTCGGCCCCGATTCCGCCGGCGAGGCGATTACGCAGCACCCGGAGATCTCCGCCATCACCTTTACCGGCGAAAGTCGCACCGGACAGGCAATCATGCGGACTGCCGCCGCCACCGTCAAGCATCTCTCATTCGAGCTGGGGGGAAAGAACCCCGCCATCATCTTCGCCGATGCCGATTTCGACGCGGCGGTAAAAGGAACCGCGCGCTCCACCTTCTCCAACTGCGGTCAGGTCTGCCTCTGCTCCGAGCGGGTGTACGTGGAGCGCCCGATCTTTGATCGTTTCGTGGCGGCGCTGAAGCTGGAGGCGGAGTCGCTGACGCTTGGCGACCCCACGCGGCCGGAGACGACGATGGGGCCGCTGATTTCAAAGGGACATCGCGAGAAGGTGCTCTACTACTGCGATCTGGCGCGCCAGGAGGGGGCAACCGTCATCACCGGCGGCGGCATCCCCGATCTTGGCCCCGCCTTCGCCGACGGCGCCTATATCCAGCCGACGATTTGGACGGGGTTGCCGGAGAGTGCGCGCTGCATCCGCGAGGAGATCTTCGGGCCGGTCTGCCACATTCAGCCGTTTGATACGGAGGAGGAGGCAGTCGCCATGGCGAACGATTCCAGCTACGGCCTCTGCGCCGCCATCTGGACCGGAAATCTGAGCCGCGCCCATCGCGTTGCGCGGCGGATGGAGACGGGAATGGTCTGGGTGAACACCTGGTTCCTGCGCGATCTCCGCACGCCGTTCGGCGGAACAAAACTGAGCGGCGTGGGACGCGAGGGGGGAGTTCATTCGGTGGAATTTTACACGGAATTAAAAAATATCTGCGTGAAATTGTAGGGGAATTGCGGGATGGTAAATATGGTTTTACGATGAATGTATCGAGATGATGAATGATATCGGTGATGATTTTCCGATGATTCGATTCATAGAGAATAATGGAACTTACCACCGCCGAGAGAGCGCTTGCCGCGCGTATTGGAATGGATCCGGTCGTGCTGATGATGGTGAAAGGTGAAGGGGATCTGCTGGCACAGTTGGAGTGTTTTGGCAATTCCGCTAATCGCGCACTGGCTGATGGTGTTTCCATTCTGGTCAATGGAGGTCCCGAAGCACAGAGACAGGTGAAACGGCTCGCGGCGTTGCTTAATCCCGAGGGATACCAGGTGTTCACCTTCGCCTTGCAACGCGAACGCGGGAGGGATCGCATCGGCATTCTGAAAAGCACGGATCAGTGGGATATTCTGCGGTGCCGTGGCTCCAACGGTGGCAACTACGATATTGATTGCGATGACCTTCTTGTCAGGCTTCAGGAATGGGATCGAAGATTCGGCCTGAAAATCACCGGGGCTGATCTTTCCTGGGTGGAGGCGGAATTTATTCATCCGCCGGAGGATTTTTCCGAGCTTGCAAACGAAGTGTATGAATTCGTCCCCGATGTTGTTGATCAGGGAACAGGGAGAGTGGAGGACCTGGCTCTTTCGATGAAATTAGAAAATGTGCTCTTTCTCTGGTGGGATTGATACGAGTAAATATTCGGAACCAGAAATCATCAGCCCGAAAAAAAATATATTCCGATGAATTCTCATATGCGAGCCGGGATATGTGCATGGCGATATTTATCTTTTTTCATGCTCGCATTATTTTCCGTGAGTTGCGCCGAAAAATCAAATCCACCCCTCCGCTCCATCACAAAATCTGTGATTGATTCTGTTGCTCCAGTACGCGCTCCCGTTGCGCGCGTTGCCGATACCTCTCTCCATCTCAAGGACCGGCAGAGCATCGATGTGCTGGAGTATCTGAAGCTGGGACTGGTGATGCGCCCAGGGGATATGATCTTTGTGGAGCCCCCCGATCCCATGCGGCGGGTGGAGCATGTGGCGAGCAGCCGCGAGATGATTCATATGGCCGGCGTGCTTCAGTCCGGGAACAGCTATGATATTTGCATCGCGAGCAAACCGTTCATTCGTGCGCGGCATCGGTTAGGGTACGAGAAAACTCAGGGGAATGAGATGGCATTTCTGACCACAATCGATGGCCGGAAATTCTACGGCACCGATGGGGGAATTCCTCAAACAGAGCTTAGCGTGATTGCCATTCGTACCAACGGTCGCGCGCTGTCGATACCCCGTTCCGCCTATGCGGATCTGTACAATCCCAATATTGTCGAGGATACCATCTCCTACATCGAGGCGTACGAGTCGGGGAACGGGGATTACCTCTCTATCCTTATGAATGGCTCGGATGCCGCCGGGAGCTACAAGGTGCAGTGGGTTTTCGATCACCATCGATATGTGACGCGACTGCTCAGCACCGATGAAACGCTCACCGACGCGCAGTTCGACGGTATCGCCGATGACGAGTGGAGGAAGTATCACCCGGAATGACCCGGCACTATCCTGACCCGATGCGTTACAAGTGATCACGCCGGCACCATCGCATTATCGCCGATCCCCCGACTATCCCCATATTGTGCCTCTACATTTGAATTCTCTACGGCATCCATGAGCACTGAAGCCTACATCCTTCCCGATCGCGCGCAGGCGCTGGCGAACTACCCGCACGCTCGTCGCGTGGGGGATCTGATCTATGTCTCCGGCGTTTCATCGCGCCGGTTCGATAACACCCATGCGGGCGTCATCAGGCACCCCGACGGCACGGTGGAGCTTGATATCCGCGAGCAGACGCGGGCCGTCATCGAGAACATCGCCACGATTCTGGATACCGCCGGAGCCGTCCTTGCCGATGTGGTCGATATCCTCGTGATGCTGGTCGATATGAAGGATTACGCCGGCATGAACGAGGCCTACAACGAGTTCTTCAACGCCCGCACCGGCCCGTCGCGGACCACCTGCGCGGTGCATCAGCTCCCCAATCCAAATCTGCTGATCGAGATGAAAGTGGTGGCCTACGCCCCGAAGCCTGAGCCGTAGAGTCGCTTGCGCCGGCCGGAATTTTCATCGCGAAGAGCATTCAGCAACCGTCAACGAAGCACGAGATCATCGATATGTCGCTCCATCAAACACTCGCCGAACAGCTCTGGAACGCCCAGTTTACCGGCACCCCCTGCGCCGCCCTCACCGACGGCAATCCCGACCTTACCCTGGCCGACGCCTATCAGGTGCAGCAGATCAACCTGGAACGGCGGATGAATGAGCGTGGCCTGTTCGGCAGGAAGGCGCGTCTGGTCGGCCGGAAAGTGGGGATCACCAGCCGCGCGGTACAGAGCTGGCTGAACGTCTCGGAGCCGGATTTCGGGGGGCTTCTGGATGATATGGCGGTGGATGATGGCGGGCGGGCCGATATCTCCAAACTCCTTCAACCCCGGGTGGAGGGGGAGATAGCGTTTGTGTTGAAGAAATGTCTGATCGGCCCCGGCATCACCGCCGCGCAGGTGATCGCCGCCACCGATTTTATCCTGCCGGCGATCGAGATCATCGACTCACGGATCATCGACTGGAAGTTCAGGATTGAGGATACGATCGCCGACAACGCGTCCAGCGGCATGTTCGTCCTCGGCTCGCAGCCGATGCCGCTGAGCGAGGTAAATCTCAGGACCATCGGGATGACGCTGCGGAAGAATGGCGAGATCGTCTCCACTGGCGCTGGCGCGGCATGCCTCGGCAACCCGGTAAACGCCATGGTCTGGCTGGCGAACAAGCTTGGCGAACTTGGCGCTCAGCTGAACACCGGCCAGGTGATCCTCTCCGGCGCGCTCGGCCCGGTAAGCCCGGTTGTGGCCGGTGACGTGGTTCACGCGGAGATTGGAAGGATGGGGAGCGTATCGGTAAGCTTTTGATGGGGAGTTTTTTAGCGGATGTTCCACGAGAAGGCTTCTTCTCCCGTCACTCTCAGACATTTTTTAACATCCGCCGGAACCAGGTGGGTAAACGGTGCTCCGATGAATACCATCGTCCGTCCCGAAAACCCATCCCTCGGTCTCCCTTTTCTTTCCAGCGATAAAACAGTACTATTGTCGTTCCCCATTTCCGCCGGAACCAGGTTTTCGGATGTCATCATTGCGGCGTCCGGCCGTGAGTATCAGCACGAATATCTATGAAACATAAGGTCGCGATCATCGGCTCCGGTAATATCGGAACCGACCTGATGATTAAAATCCTCCGCACGTCCGATACGCTCCAGATGGGGGTCTTCGTCGGCATCGATCCGGCGTCCGACGGGCTGCGGCGCGCGGCCGGCCTTGGCGTTGCCACCACGGCCGAGGGGATCGACGGGCTGGTGAACCATCCGCTCTTTCCTGAAATCGAGATCGTCTTTGACGCCACGTCGGCGGGGGCGCACAGGAAGCACGCGGTGATCCTGGCCGCGCACGGCAAGCGCGTCATCGACCTGACGCCGGCGGCGGTCGGGCCGTACGTGGTCCCGGTCGCCAACCTCGACGCCCATCTCGACAGCGAAAATCTCAACATGGTTACCTGCGGCGGGCAGGCCACCATCCCGATCGTCTGGGCGGTGAGCCAGGTGGCCCCTGTGGCCTACGCGGAGATCGTCGCCTCGATTGCCAGCATCTCGGCGGGGCCGGGGACAAGGGCGAATATCGATGAGTTCACTGAAACCACGTCGCGGGGGATTGAGCAGATCGGCGGGGCAAAGCGTGGAAAGGCGATCATCATCCTGAACCCGGCCGATCCCCCCATGATCATGCGCGATACGGTCTACACGCTTAGCGCGGCCGCCAGCCAGTCGGAGATCAGCCGGTCGATCCGGGAGACCGTGGCGCGCGTGGCGAACTATGTTCCGGGATACCGGATGGTGAAGGATCCGGTGTTCGAGGATGTCAACGTCACCATGCCGGGGATCGGGACGATCGATGGGCTGAAGACCACGGTATTCCTCGAAGTTGAAGGGGCGGGGCATTACCTCCCGAAGTACGCAGGCAACCTGGATATCATGACCTCGGCCGCGCTTCAGGTCGGCGAGGAGATAGCGCGACATCTCGAACGCCGTCGCGTTGCGGAGGGAGTCTGAGGGATGTGAAGATCTCCGGGTTCTCCTTTGTCCGCAATGCGCTCCTCTACGATTTTCCGCTGGAGGAATCGCTCCGCTCGCTCCTCCCCCTCTGCGATGAAGTAGTCGTCGCCGTCGGGAAGTCGGATGA
>JBDSJW010000430.1:0-7146 GCA_039917235.1 Kapaibacterium sp. (SeqCode)
CGTCTGAAGCATTCCACGGTAGATCCGCTGCTCCTGCGGGCTCGGGTTCACCCCTGTGTTGGAGATCACCCCAACCGTCACCGTCGGCTTGGAGTTGATATCGAACAGGCCAAACGGGTTGCCGAGCGCAATCGCCCATTCGCCGACGATCACATCGCTGGAGGTGCCGAGGTCGATATAGGGGAAGTTGGTACCGTTGATCTTCAACAGCGCGATATCGCTTGTGCGGTCGGAGCCGATCAGTTTGGCGTCGTACTTCTTGCCGTCGGTCATCGTCACAATCACCTTGGAGGCGCTTCCGGCAACGTGATCGTTGGTGACCACGTAGCCATCCTGGGAGATGATAAAGCCGGAGCCGAGCGCGTGGACTTCCTGCTTGTAGGTCTGCGCGCGCTGCCCGCCGAAATAGCGCTGAAACATTGGATCGTCGGAGAAATCGTCAAAGAAGGGATCGCGATAGCGAACCTCCTGCACTTCCGTGACGTTGATGCCGACAACCGCCGGCGCCACATGCTCCACGGCACGGGTGATGGCGTTGCGGCGCGTGTTGGAGATATCGTCATCGAGCTGCGCCTTTTTCACCGGGACCGGCGTGCGGTCGCCATCGATGCGGACGGCATCCTTTTCCCCCGCCTTGCAGGCGTAGAGGGCGGAGGAAACCGCGAGTATGGAGAGAAGATTGCGTGTGAACGTGCTTGAGGACATCATTGTTGGATATGCTGTTCAGGTTGTCCTGCCGATCGTCGGGATGCCGCTGCTTCGGATGGGGGGCGCTTCAGCCGACCGTATCATCCACATGAACGTCATGTTCGAAGCGCCAAAGATACTCACGGAGCGGGTGAATGTACCCCTCGTTTCTTCCCTCGATCGTCATTCAAATTAAATTCCGGCAACGGTAAGCATGTCGTACCGCTCCGTTGCCGCAAATGTTGCAACGATTTGCCCAGGGGGGCCGGCGCGGGCACTTTAGATTTTATTTCCGGCGGTTGCTGTGTTATTTTCTTTTTCATATATGGACTCATCCAATCCTTTCGGTCGTGCCGACCGGCAGCCCGTTACTACTCCTCAGCCACAGTCGAGCGAACGTCCCGAGCATCGCCATGCCGATTCAGGCAGGGGGAACGCGGTGGACCGCTCCCGCATGTACGCTTCCGGGGCCGGCGCGGAATCCCCCGCGTTGCTTCCCGACGATGAATTGACGGGCGAATCGTCCGGCAATCCCATGGTCAGCGTGGTCATCCCGCTGATGAATGAATCGGGATCGCTGCCGGAGCTTTCCGAGCGACTTCAGAAGACGCTTGAGGAGATGACCGGCGGCGCCTACGAGGTCTATTTCATCGACGACGGCTCCACTGATAATTCCTACGAGATCCTCCGCGAGGTGAACCGACGGAATCCGAGGCTCAAGGCGATCCGCTTCCGCACGAACTACGGCAAATCCGCCGCGCTCGCCGTCGGGTTTGAGCGGGTGAAGGCCCCATTCGTCTTTACGATGGACGCCGATCTTCAGGATGACCCGAACGAGCTGCCGCATCTGCTGGAGACGCTTCAGGGGGGCTACGATCTGGTCTCCGGCTGGAAGAAGACGCGGCACGACCCGTGGCATAAGACGCTGCCGTCGAAGCTCTTCAACGGCGTTGTCCAGATGGTGACCGGCCTCCATATCCACGATTTCAACTGCGGGCTGAAGGGATATCGCCACGAAGTGCTCCCCCTCCTGGCAGTCTACGGCGAGATGCACCGCTATCTTCCGGCGCAGGCCCACTGGCAGGGCTTTCGGGTGACCGAGCAGGCGGTACAGCATCACCCGCGGAAGTACGGCGTTTCAAAGTTCGGCATGAGCAGGTTTGTGAAGGGATTTCTCGATCTCCTGACGCTGGTGCTGACCATCAAGTACGCCCGCCGTCCGCTCCATGTTTTCGGGACCGTCGGCATTATTACCGCGACGGTCGGCTTCCTGGTGGACCTCTGGCTGACCATCGAGTGGTTCCTTGGAATGACATCGCTGACAAATCGTCCGCTGGCCCTTCTTGGGGTCCTGCTGATCATCGTCGGCGTGCAACTCATATCGATAGGTCTGGTCGGGGAGATGATCGCGAAGAACTCCCTGAGCAACGACCAGTACTCCATCCGCGAATCACTCGAATGACACGACTCCACGGCGGGATATTCAGGTTTCTCACGATTGCCGGCATTCTTCTGATGGCGTCCGTGCCCCGGGCCGGCGCGCAGAGTGATGATGGCTCCACGCCTGTCGAGCCGGCTGCCGGAATCAGAATCCAGGCCGGGCTTGGCGTGCATACGATGTGGATCAATGGCGATGTGCAGGCGCAGCGGGAGATCAGCCCCCCCAACCCCGATGTTCCCGGTGGCGGAATCACCGGGATCAGCCCCGGCATCCACGCGCAGGTGGAGATCATCCCGAGCCCTGATTCGCGATTCCGCTTCCCTGTCTCCGTCGATGCGTTCTTCCTCAGCGGCAAGACTACCTATGCCCTCCCGCCCCTCCCGGGGCAGGCCATACGACCCCTTGAACGTCTCCTTCTGAGCCACACGGCCAATATCTTCGGGCTTGGCGCCGGGGTGATGTACTCCATCATCAGAAAACCGAACGTCTACGTCAGCGGCCAGGCAATGCTGAACTATATCCCCTCCACCGATTACGTGGTGCGGCAATACAGGGCAATCGACGACAGCACAATCGGGCAGGTGGTGCTCCATCCCGACACCAGCAGCCATATCCGCGGCGGCGCCTTTATCCAGGCGGGGGTGCAGGTCGATTTCTTCGAGCCGCTGCTGCTCGATTTCAGCGTGGGATACGGCGCCGTCAATATACTCGGCAGGGATACCGATCCGGCGACACGACGTGACCTGCTGATCGTCGACAGCTACAAGGGTGCGAAGGCCAACCCGGAGTCCACGATCGGCTATATCGGCGTCGGCTTCAGCGTGATCTGGAAATTCTGAGGGAACAATCCGGTTCCGCGGACCAACGCACGGTTGCCCCCGGCCTCCGTGGATTGAGCATCAGGATTTTGTGGAGCTTATGCGGGATTATTCGGATCGTTGGAGCGCCGGCAGATGAAACGGCTCCCGATATCGTCTACAGCAACATTCTTAAACCGAATAGCATTACTACCTGGAAAACGGACAGAAGATGGCGACGCAGACAGGGATTAAACAGACGGGCGCGAACAGCGGCGCAACCTTCAAGGAGATTGTTGACCGGGAGGGATCGATTCCCGCCAGGGAGAAATATCTCTGGGGATATATGTACGGCCTGGCGCGAGAGTTTATGATCCCATACCTCGAAGCAAAGGGGATTCCGATCAGCAACGCGTCGATCATCGAGATCGGCTGCGCGGAAGGGGGCAACCTCTGCGCGATGGCGGAGCATGGCGCGCGTGAGCTGGCCGGCACCGATATCGCCGTGGAACGCCTGGAGAGCGCAGATATCTTCGCCCGGCTGCTCGGGATCGACGTAACCTACAGCTCGCACGATATCATCGGCGAGCCGCCGCTGCCGGAGTGGGAAAATCACTTCGATGTCGCCTTTCTCCGCGATGTGATCGAGCATCTTGACGATGCCACGATCGCCCTCAGAAATATCCGCCGCGTTCTGAAGCCGGGGGGAGCGCTCTATGTCACCTTCCCCCCTTACTATTCTCCGTTCGGCGGACATCAGCATCTGCTTGGCAACACCGCCGGCAAATTCCCCTTTATGCACCTTCTCCCCGGCCCTCTCTTCCGCCCGTTGATCGCCTCCGGCATCGAACGGAACAGAATCGAGGTGGAACGCCTTCGGGAGATCAGGATGACCACCAGCAAGTTCCACCGTGCCGCGCGCGATGCCGGGTTCGCCATCGCCGATGAGAAGCTCTATTTCATCCGTCCCGTCTTCAAGATGAAGTTCGGACTCCGCCCGATCGGCGCCGGAATTATCAAGGGAATCCCCGGCCTGCGCGACGTTCTGGCGCTGGAAGCCGGATATATTCTAAAAAAGGTCTAGCCGCCCCGTGGGTCATCCCCTTCAACCGGAATCATCGAAGCGAGAAAACGGAAGCATGTTCAGCAGCGAAACCCCGAACGGCATCAAGAAGCGATTCGAGTATATCTCGTCGCTTCTGGCGAAGTTCCGGCCGAAGACCGTTCTCGACTTCGGCTCCGGCACCGGCACAAACCTCACGATCCCGCTGGCGGAGATCTTCCCGGAGACCCGCTTCCTGGGCGTTGACAGCGACAGCTCCAGCGTGGATTACGCCAACAGCGTCAACACCTCCCCGAACCTCTCATTCGCGCTGATCGATCAGGTGAAGGAACAGGGACCGTACGATCTGATCATCGCCTCGGAGGTGATCGAGCATGTTGATGAGCCGGGAGAACTTCTTCTCTTCCTCCGGGAAAATCTCACCCCCAGGGGAAAGTTAATTCTGACGATGCCGAACGGCTACGGCCCGTTCGAGATGACCGCACTTGTGGAATCGCTCCTCTTCGTCAGCGGCATTCATACGCTCCTCCACAGGATGGCCGGATTTCTGCTCGGCAAGAAAGTGAGCCGTCCCACCAAGGCGGACACGCTGGCGGTGAGCCCGCATGTGAATTTCTTTTCGTTCGGGAGAATCAGAGGGCTGATCGGCCAGTCGAGCTATGATATCCTGGAGTACCGGCCCCGCACATTCGTCTGCGGGCTTGGATTCCATCAGCTTCTGTTCAACGAGTCCGCCCGGCTCTGGAACGCCCGCGTCGCGGATTCCCTGCCGCCACAGGCCAACAGCGGGTGGATGTTCGTCCTGGAGAAAAACGAAAAGGGAGCGCCCGCGGAAATTCCCTACCGGCGCGGCCTGTACGAGCGGGTGCGGAAGAAGCTGAACGCCAAGCGCTGGGGGCTTGCGTAGGGTAAAAATCGGGTACCACGCCACGATGGCTAACATTCCCATCCCTTGCGGGTTGGTGCGGAAACGATCCCTCAGTCGCGATCGATTTACCGATTTAGCAGGCACTTCCCATGCTCCTTCCGTGGCGACTTCCGCTCCTTGCTGTTCTCCTTCTGACCGCATCACCGGAATACAGCCGGGCCCAGTGGCTGGGGGATATCCGTGTCTCCCCCGATCCCCCGACAACCGCGGAGGTTCCTCAAGAGGGACGGATGCAGTCCGCCGCCAGCGTCGGCGGGGTTACGCTGGTGGCTTGGGGAACATTCCGGCGCGCCGACGGCGACGGCCCCGCATACGCCATTTACTATCAGTTGCTGGATGCCTCCACGCCACGATGGCCCGCCAGCCCTCTCACCTCCGACGCCGCGCGCCCCTACGGCTTTACCTTCGTCGTCCCGCTGAGGAACGCATTTCTGGTCCTCTGGAACGATCGGCGGAAGGATACGGCGATCTACGGCCGGCGGGTATCGGCAACGGAAGGGCCTATTGGCGATGAGTTTAGAATCGCTCAGGGGCAAATCCAGCCGGATTCCGCCGCGGGAATGTGGATGGCCGGCAGCCCTGCCGATTCCCTCCTGCTCCTCTGGAAAACAGGCTCCGGAAGCCTCTCCAGCCTCCGCATCGATTCCAACGGGCTTCCGCTCCAGGCGCCGCAAGAGCTGGCCGCCCATCTCCTCCAGACACAGACCATTCCACGGCTTCCCGGGCTCCTCCTGCTGAAAACCGACCAAGGGGGGATCGTGGTGGATGGGGCCGGGAGAGCCGGCACCCGCAGAGTGCCGCTGGACAATCTGACAAGCCCGTATCTTGTGAAGGCCAATCTCTCCCTTGAACGGGTGCGAGGGGATACGCTCCTGCGCTACGGCTCCCTCTTCGATTCCATCCCGGGACACAGGATTATAATCCGCGCCCTCGATTCGGCGCAGGAAGTTACCTATGCCCTTCGGGATGACGATTCGGCAAGAACGCAGATCTATTTCGCCCCCGTTTCGATAACGGGCTCGGTACTGTCGGCGGGATATCTCAGAATTGCCGGATACAGGGTGACGATATCCCCAGACGGCACCATCGGCCATCGCGATTCGATGTATGTAAAATTGCTGGACAATGGCGACAGCCAGGGGGATCTGGAGGCCAGTTTCCATCTGCTTCGGATTAATGACATCGCCCGCCGGCAGGGATGCGACAACACCTACAGCTTCCAATTCAATGCCGTCAGCACCCCCTACATTCATGGACACCCGCAGCCTGAACACGCGTTCAGCATCATCACGTCGATCGCGCAGGATGGGACATGGCGGGACAGCAGCGCGGGCTATATCAAGGATTGCGTGCCGGAAGATGGAAGACGTGGCGTAGTGCGGCTATCCGACTCGACGGCGAGTACGGTGATGGTTTCCATCAACGGCGGGAATATCACGCTGCATACGGCATCGGCGGTTCGCGAGCTGGGCTATCGTCAGGATTATCCGGCGCTCCTTGTGGATGGTAATGCGCTTCTGGTGACATGGCAGCAGGATTTGGGGGCGTATGAATTGCGCCGCTGGGAGCCGGCAACCGGCCTCCCCACAACCGTAACGGACCGCCTGATCATCCCCGACTTCATACCGTGGGTAACGGGGTTCGATGTGATAAGCAGCTATCAGACACGCCGGGAGGCAACGAATTCCGCCCCCGGCTACAGCGCCGTGTTTACCGGCCAGCAGGTGAGTGACTATGGGGCATGGTACTTGACGAGCGCGTCCTATATCAATCTCTACATGGACTGGTATGTAAACCATCTCCACATGGCTACCCGCAACGGCTGGAAGCAGGTGATCTCGCAGATGGATGAACCCGAAGTCGATTATATGAACTACAGGTCCAATTCCCACCAGCACATACTGGAGCAACTGGCATATGATCCGAACCGGAATGAGATGGTTGCCCTCTTCACGCACTGGGCCACCAAAATTGACCCACAAACTCATATTCTGAAGGATACCCTGACGGACGTGTCTCTGGTTGCGAACGGGCCGGCCGGCGGCGGTACCACAGTGGGGAATGTCGGGAGTGCATCCCTGAACTATCAACTGGTGCCCGCTGGCGCCGGATCGTATTTACGGTGTTCATCGACAGGAGCCGACGTCTTTTCCGGCCCAACCATGACCGCGAGCTTTTCATTTGCCCCGTTTTCAAAAGCAATAGCGGGGACGTCCATCCAGAGAGTTCT
>JBDSJW010000431.1:0-8085 GCA_039917235.1 Kapaibacterium sp. (SeqCode)
GATCTTCCCGAGCACACCGGCATTGTAGAGCTGGGACATCAGCCGGTCCACCCGGTACGCCTCCTCGCCGATCTCCTCCACAAGCAGCATCGCACCATCCGCTTTCGGCATATACGGCGTTCCGATGATGCTTGCCAGGAGCGTGAGATTGCCGCCGAGAAGCCATCCCTCGCTCTTTCCTGGAAACGCGCCGGTGATAAGCTCCGGCCCCGGCTGGACGATCTTTCCAAGCGGTCTGGTGGATGTCACGCCACGCCAGAAAACATCCTCGGTGAATGGATCGAGATTGCCGGCCTCCCAGAAATCGACCCCCGGCATCGCGCCGGAGAAGCTGACCATGCGCGACTTCACCATGATCGCGAGGTTGAGCGCGGTAAGATCGCTGAACCCCACGATGATCTTCGGATCGCGCCGGAGCGCCTTGTAATCGATGCGGTCGAGTATCCGGGTAACGCCGTAGCCGCCGCGTCCTGCGATGATCAGCCGTACGCGCGGATCGCGGATCATGGCGTTGAGATCGGCCGCGCGCTCATCGTCGGTGCCGGCCAGGTAGCCATGACGGCGCCAGAGGTTTTCGCCGCAGATGACAGGATAGCCGAGCGATTCGAAATACCTGATCCCGGCGCGCAGCCGCTCGTCATCACGCTGCGGTGATGCGGGCGCCACCACGCCGATAAGATCCCCTTTGCGGAGACGCGGAGGGCGAATCAGTGAAGCCATGTTCATGGGAGAATACAATGCCTGAGAGTTGATGACGGAAAGCCTGAAGTCGCTTTCCCCGGAAGAGGTTATCAGCCTGCAAACATACGATCCGGAGGGAATGCGGTTATCCCCCTTCTCCGGTTTTTCCATTTCATCGGCAGCACCAGGCAGGGCATGAGCAACCGGATGCCATAATTGCATAAATTGATGATGATCAATTGTTCGCCTGTCTCCCCTCACGTACCGAACATAATCCCCTCCATCGTTTGGGCCGGAGCGCCGAACCCCGTGGCCAAGCCATATGCCCGCCGCCACCGGACCCTTGCCGGAAGGGGATCGCCGAATAATTGATGCCGGAATAATCGTGTGAAACGAATGGAAGGAGGTTGGTTATGCGCGCTATCGCGGTGGAACGGAAATCGGTATCGGAGGCTGCATCGGACAAGCCCGCGCGGCATGGTCAGGTGGTGGCGGATGAGGAACATGAGCTACAGCGCTCCGCCGGGAGCCAGACGGACGCGGGTTCTTCAAGGGCACGGGATGGCGCGCCGGACCAGCCTGTAACCGGCGGCCAATCACCCCGCTTCGCTCACGATTTCAGCAGGATACCGGTGCGGTCGGTGGCCGCCGCGGGGATGCAGATGAAGTCGGCCGGGCCGGTGATTCAGCCCCCCTGTGCCTGTGGCGGCGTCTGCCCCAGGTGCCAGCGGAAGGGGAGGGAAGGCCTGAGCGATGCCACGGCGGAGCGCGCCCCCGGCCGCGAGTTGGAGAACGGAACCCGTGCAGGAGGGCGATCTCTTGATCCGAATATAGCCGCCGATTTCGGTGATCGCCTGGGGCATGACTTCAGCGGGGTCCGTATTCACAGCGATGACGCCGCTGCCACATCGGCGGGGGGGATGAGCGCGCGGGCCTATACCGTCGGCACGGATATCGTGTTCGGCGCGGGGGAGTGGAGGCCGGGGACATCGGAGGGACGGAGGCTTCTGGCGCACGAGCTTGTGCATGTGGTTCAGCAATCGCGCGGGGGAAGATGGATCGCCCCATCATCGCTTACCGTAAGCCAGCCGGCCGATCCCGCGGAGCGCGAGGCGGATCATGTTGCCGATGAGGTGATGCGTTCCAACGGCGCGGTCCCCGCCATACGCGGCTCGGGGCTGGCGATGGCGCGCAAACCGCTCGATGTGACCAAGATTGATAAGGAGATCGTCCAGGCAGCCACTCCGCCAGTCGCCGGGACGGGGGCAACTCCGGGAACCGTCGCGCCGCAGCCGCCTGCTTTGCAGCAGGGGGAGATCGCGTTCGCCGCCGACTACCCAGGTGGGGTCGCCCCCAAGGCGCAACCCGCGGTGCCGGTCCCTCCGGCGGATACATCGGCGGTGCCCGTGAGCAAGACTCTGCCGGTTGATGGGTACTTCTTTCCATCGGGTCGCGCGCAGGCAAAGGAGCGCGCCCTTATTCTGGGCGGCTTTCACGGCGACGAGCGTCCGGGCTGGGAGGTGCTGGAATCGCTCGTGACCGAGCTTTCCGCCCCGGCGAAAGGGGCGCGGCCGCTCTTCTTTCACACCATTGTGGTTCCTCGGGTGAACGCGGGGGCAATCGCCGATGAACTTGGCGGCGTTCACTTCTGGCGCAATCGCTGCAACCGCCAGGTCGTGGATCTGAACCGGAATTTTCCCACCGGCGGAACGCCGAAGGATACGGACTGCGTCAATACGTCCGGCGCGCCGATTCAGCCGGAAGTTCAGGGAGTGATTGATCTGATCAAGATCTTCAAGCCGGATCGCATTCTCAGCACGCACGCCATCAGCAATCCCAAGGAAGCCGGCGTGTTCGCCGATCCGAACACCGATCCCGCCGCCATCGAGCTGGCGCGCGGGATGGCGAGCACAATCACCGACGCCAGCAATCGCCCGCACAACAAGCTTACGGCCACGGGCTTCAACCCGATCTACCCAAAGGACAAGCCTGGAAAGGTCGGCGGCGGCACCAGTCTTGGCGTCTACGGTCCAACCGCGACCGGCGGAAACGTGCCGGTGATCACGATCGAAGCGCCGTCGTTCGGCTCGCTCGGCACAAAGGGTCCGCGCTCGAAGGAGGCATTCCTGCGGCCGGTCCGCGCCTTCCCCACCGACCCCGCCCTGTTGGATGGAAAGGCCGACGAGGATATTCTTGCTGATATCGATGCGTTCACGGCGGCGGATCGGCTTGCGTTCCTGACCGGGCGGCTGCCGCTGGCGGACAAGATTTATGATCGCATCCGGCTGCGGGTAGAAACCGCCGTGGCAAAGCTGAACGCCATCTCCCCGGGCCCGCCGGTGACCGTCAAGATCATCTCCGGTCTGCGTCTCTATTCCGAGCGGGTGCCGGGTCCGACGGGGGGATCGGCACAGGCGCAGCTTGTCTACAATAAGTTCTTTCTGCGCGGATCGCCGGACACGGAATCGTTCCCGACCAGTTTCTTCACCGGCGGGGATCGTTCAAAGGGGGTTGATTCCAAGAAGTGGCTGGCGGAGCCCTCGGCAAATCGTCTGGCGATCATCCTGAAGTTCTCCTCGTTGCCGGGGGCATCACGGCATCACTGGGGAACGGATGTCGATTTCAACTCCGCGACCAGCACGGACTGGGCGCCCGGGGTGCCGCCAAAGGGAACGCCTGGGCCTCTGTTCGATCTTGGTGTATGGCTCCAGAAGAACGCCGCGAAGGCGGGTTTTGTACAGGCGTTCACCGCCGGCCGGAAGGGGGGATACAACGAGGAGGCGTGGCACTACTCGTACGCGCCAATCGCGATGGGGCTGCGGGGGCGCTACAACAAGCGGGTGGCGCTCTCGACCGATGTGGCCGATACGTTTATCGCGGATCTGAAGGCGCGGGCCAAGGCCGATGGCGTTACGGTCCCGGCCGATCTGGACGCCGCCGTCAAGGGGCTTAATATCAGCGATTTCGTCAACGATATCGGGCCGGGGTTGTAGCGGGGAGGCGTGATGGATATAAAAACAAAAACCGCGGAACCTTTGGGATTTCGCGGTTTTGATGATGTTGGCGTAGCTGAACGATCATCGCTTCGCTTTTCGATTATACGATTTGATGAATTAACGCGAAATCGCCGATTCCCGTTTTTGGCATTATAACGCTATGCACAACGAGGGGACTGAGGGAAATCCCGATTAATGCGCGTCTCTATTTCCGTGGGAAGCGCACAATCTGTCAGATTCAGATAGTGCATCCTCGAATCGGTAATCCGCCATGCGTGCTTAATGCCGTACCATCATCCGTTCCACAAGCCTGCCGGTCGGCGTTTCGAGTACCACGAAATAAAGTCCTGATGGAAGAGGGCTGTCATCAAGCGACAGCGTGAATTCTCCGGGGCCGGGGCTGCCATCCACCAGCGTTCTGGTCCGGCGGCCGAGAGCATCAACAAGTGCCAGGCGTGTGTGCCCTGCTTCGATGAGATCATAATGGATCATGACCGGCTTCCCAGCGACCGATGGGGCGTGCACCGCCAGACGAGTCATCCCGGTGTTCAGTATCAGACGTGGGTGTCCGGCCTGGCAGACGGCGACAGCAACAGTGCTCCCGGTTGCGGTTGCAGTTCCCAAGCAGCCATTATCCGCGATTTGAAATGTATCGATCGTGATGGCGGTACGTTCCGAATCGCCAAGCGCCACAACAAATTGCAGATACAGGAGCGTATCGACATCACGTATGGTCCCCTCGACGGTAATCACTCTGTCATGTCCCTGAATTATTCCAGGAGGAGTGTCTCCAATGGGGAGAAGCACCGTGCTGTTGAAATGGATTGATGCCCGGAATGGGCGGCCGACAAGCGATGCGCGATTTGCCGCCGAATCGATACGCAGGGGAATGGCGATTTCCGTTCCCGGCGCGTACGGCTCCGATGGCGACGGCGCGAGCGAAACCTTTGCCACGACCGACTGGTCCCGAAGAATGTTTATCGTATCGATGACGTGTTCACCGCAATATCCCATCACCTCAACCCAGTATTTGCCCGGCTGGAATGCGGTATAAACGCGCCCGTCCCATCCATCCTGCCAGCGGTATCGCGCGGCATTAGGTCCGGCATCAAGGAGGGTAATGGCGCCGTCGCATACCGTTGTGTCCGGGCCGAGGTTTACGCTGACCGCGTTGCCCGTGGCGAAGACCTGAATGGTGTCGGTGGCCGTGCATCCCTCGGAGGTGGTGACTTCCACCCAGTAGATGCCGGGGCCGGAGGCACGATACGTTTGCGTGGTGGCGCCATCCTGCCAGCGATAGCTGGAATATCCGGCGCCTGCATCGAGGAGGGCCGACGTGTTGCCGCACAGAGCCGTATCCACGCCAAGATTGACCGCGCCGGCCGTGCCGAGAGTTATCGGCAGCGAATCGGTCATAAGCCCGCATCTGCCCGGGGTTTCAACAATAAGGGTGGCTCCGCCGGCGCCCGTGGCATGTACCGCCACGGTTGTATCGTTCACTGTCGCTATCCGGGCGTTGCCTGTTACGCGCCAGGACGCCTTGCCAAGTCGACAGGGCGAGTCGTGCACATAATAGATGGCGACCGAATCGCCGGTGCAGATCTTCCCCGGCCCGCTGATACGGATGGAGCCTGATTCAGCGATACGGGTTGGCAGGCCAAGCGAGCTTGTCCGTCCCTTCAGATTGATTGCCCCCTCCACAAATCCGCATGCGGCTCCACGCCGGCCCGGATAATTGATCACCGATATCGTTGGCGACCAGCGACTGGTGATATAGATGCGGCCGTCCGGCCCCATCTGAAAACCTCCCAGCTCCTGTGTTGGTGTTGCCACCAGCAGCTTTGATGCACGCACGGCGGCTGGACCACCGGCGGCCAGGTCGAACTGATAGAGCGTTTTTGTCAGCAGGTTGCTGATATAGAGATAGCGGGAATCGAGCGAGAACTCCGGCGAGTATGAATAGCGAAGCTCGTCATGATCGGCCAGGATGATCGGGTTGGTGACGACGCCGGTGGAATTATCGAAATCAAACATCACCAGGGTGGGATCGGTGGCGTTCGCGCCAAGCGCGTTGCAGAGCCGTTTGCCGTCGGGCGTGAATTTGAGATAGCCGAACCGGGGAGATGCATTTCCGGTGACGGGGCCGATATCGGTGATGATGGGATTGGTACTGAGGCCGGACGGCGTAAGGAGATAGGAGAGAAATCGCGTGTTGTTCATCTCATGTGTCACAATCCAGATATCGTGACAATTGGAATGCATCGCAATCGCCACCTGGTCGCTGACGTTGTCATGAATCGGGACATTCTTTGCCGATGTAATTCCCCCCAGGCCGCCGTCGAGCGACATATCGACAATTGAATATCGTATTCCGGTATTTGGCTGCCACCAGTCGGTAACGGTCAGCAGATAATAGAGTGAATCACTTCCCGGCATCGGAACGATCGTCGCGGATTGCGTGGCCGCCTCGTGTCCCCAGAGCCCCGTGCCGTTGATCATCACCTGATGCCGCCGGTTCCAGACGGTATCGCCATCGCTGTAGAAGAGGAGGTTCCCATCCTTGTCGCATATCGTGGATGTGCCGTCCTTCGCATACAGCTTGCCGTCGGTCAGCGCCACAGGCTGGCCGCTGTTGAAGTCGATTCCCGCGCCGTACCCGAAGTACCAGATATTCCACCGCTTCGAGAATTCGCACGTGCCGACGCTGATAAATGCGGTAAGGGATGTATCGCAGCAGTTTCCGCTGCACAGCACCAGCTTTACGCGATATCCACCGGCAGCGGGGAATGCCCATTGCAGATCTCTTCCCATACCTGCCGGCGCGTCGTCGATAATCCACTGGTACGTTCCCGTGCCGACCGATGTATTGGTGAATATGACGCTCCCCCCGGGCTGAATTGATCTGCTGCTTGGGGTGAATGTTGCGCGCACGGGGCAGAAGACATCGATAATCAGGGAATCCTCCGCCGTGCACCCCGGATTGCCATTGAATGCGCGCAATGTCACAATATATCGTCCCTGCCCGGTAAATGTATATGCTGCATTTTTCGATGTGGCGATGGTTACACCGTTGACCAGCCATTCATACCTGGTTGCTCCAACACTGGCATTGGTGAAATTGACCGTGCTGCCCGATACCACTGTCTGCGAGCTCGCGGAAAATATTGCCGCCACCGAGCTGGTACATGGGCTGAGGCATCCCTTGGACTCCAGCAGGCTTCGCCTGACGGTGGTAAGCGTCGCCCGCATCCGCTCTTTCTGTCCCTGCGTAAATGTTGTATAGCATTCCAGCCGGCCATAATCCATGTAGTCAGTGTACAGATCGTTCTGATCTCCCAGCCCGCCAAGGTAAACCGGACGGAAGGGATTATTTGCCGATTTATCGTCGGCATCGGTTGTGCAGGAATTGGCCGGCGTGCCGCATTGTACACCGATTGTTGTGCCATCGGGAGGGGTATCGCAAACTCTGTCGCCATCAGCCAGACAATTATCATTGGCGCATCCATCCTGAAATGTATGGTACAGCCCGAGATAATGACCTGCCTCGTGCGCAAATATCTTTGAATTATCGGTCGAGCTGCCGAACCACCGTGCCTCGCCGACAATGCCGTCATTATTCATTCCGTGGGAGGATGGGAACATGCCATATCCCGCCACACCCGGCCCAACGGACAGGGATGTTATTTCCCGCACAAGCCAGATATTCAGATAATGATAGGGGTCCCATCGCGACAGGTTTTTCAGCGGAATATCATCGTTCTCCAGCGTCATGTCCGTCAGTGCCGATCGCGTCCGCGTGATGCCGGTGGTAAAGGCTCCGTTGGGATCACGACTGGCAAGACAGAACTGAATGCCGACATTTACGCCGGTGGTGGAGTCGTATACCCCCACATTCGCATATGCATCGTTCATATGCTGGACACCGGCCACTACCTGTGCATCGGTGATGTTTTCGATGCCGCCGTTATGGATGATATGCACGACAACAGGTATGGTGAAGACCTCGTTACCGGCGAGGCTGCGGGGCAATTCGTTGCTTTTCTTCGCACGATCCAGAATCGCGTAGAGCATTCTGTTGATTGCCGCCTCCCGGTCGATATCAGCCCGGTCACGCGCCATCATATCGCTGCCGCATCTCCATTCACTTCCGGCCCCCTCGGTCCGGGTAATCCGCGGCCGGGGAGTGCGGGGCTGGGCCCAGAGTGTGCCGCAGCCGGCCAGAAATAGTAGTAGAGCAAGGGTGAAACGTAATGGTGTCATGGCAGGTAGTTATGGATGGTGATGATTTTCCGGGATTATACTCGCAATTAAATGGATTGCGAAAATCGCAATCCCCAATATCAAGCGCTATAACAGCCTGTTGAATTACCCCCCCTTCATGTCGTAAATTTGCGCGACCCGTTCACAA
>JBDSJW010000432.1:0-4179 GCA_039917235.1 Kapaibacterium sp. (SeqCode)
CGTGATGCCGGTCTCCCGCGCCAGCAGCATCCGCGCAACGGCGCCGCCGATCACCCTTGCCAGCGTCTCCCGAGCCGAGGAACGGCCGCCGCCGCGATGATCGCGCACGCCATATTTTTCGGTGTAGGTAAAGTCGGCATGCGATGGCCTGAAGAGATCGCGCAGCGCTGAATAATCCTTCGAGCGATGGTCGGTGTTCCGCACAAGCACGGCGATCGGCGCGCCGGTCGTCACCCCCTCGAACACGCCGCTCAGCAGCTCCGGCTCGTCCGCCTCGTTGCGCGGCGTGGTGTGCGCCTGCCCCGGCCGACGGCGCGCCAGATCGCGACGAAGCAGATCGATATCGAACTCCACGCCGGCCGGGCATCCGTCGATCACCGCGCCAAGGGCGGGGCCGTGCGATTCGCCGAATGTCGTAAGCCGGAAAAGGGTGCCGAATGTGTTCGCCATCAGTCAATGAATCGAGTGTGAAGAAGAGGGATCGGCGCGCTCACGATCCCATCGCCACCAGCGTCCGGATGGCGGCCACGTACCCGCGCCAGCCAAGCCCCTCGATCCGCCCGCGACAGACGGGAGCGACCACGGAAACCTGGCGGAACGCCTCCCGCGCGTGGGTGTTGGAGAGATGGACTTCAATGACCGGGATTTGAATCGATGCGATCGCGTCGCGGATGGCGATCGAGTAGTGCGTGTAGGCGCCGGGGTTGATCACCACGGCATCGCACTCCTCCTGATACCGCGCGGCATGAAGCGTGTCGATGATCTCCCCCTCGCCGTTCGATTGAAAGAAGCTCAGCACGATGCCGAGATCCTCCACCTCCGCGCGAATCTTCCGCTCGATCTCCTCAAGCGTGTCGTGCCCGTACACCTCCGGCTCGCGACGACCCAGAAGGTTGAGATTGGGACCGTTGATGACGATGATCTTCATGATGTTTCGATCGATGTTCCCGTGATTCCGCCGCCGTTGTACGGCCGCGTGCCGTTTCGATGATGCTCCTCCGTCAGCTCAAATGCCCGCCGCACGATATCCATCACCAGCTCCCTGTCGCCGATTTCCCTGATCACCACGCCGGTGGAATCAGCCGGAAGGACAAAGCGGATATCCGCCCCGACGCGCTTTTTATCGGAGTCCATCGCGGCGACGATCGCCGCCACGTCGGGCCCCATGCCGGGATCGTGCGTCAGCCGCAGCGAGCGCTCGATGATCCACCGGCACCGCTCATCCCCCGCGACGCCAAGCTCCCGCGCCATCAGCGCGGCTGCCACCAGCCCGAACGCCACAGCCTCGCCGTGAGCGTACACGCCGGGCGCCACCGCCTCCAGCGCGTGACCAAACGTATGCCCGAAGTTGAGCGAAAGCCGCAGCGATGTATCGTGCGTATCCCTCTCCACCACGTCCAGCTTGGTCGCCACGCTGAGGCGGACCAGATCGACGAGATTATCCGGCAGCACGCCTTCCGTGATCGCGGAGATCGATTCCTCCACCGCCCGCGCCAGATCGGCGGAGTTCGCAATCCCCATCTTCAGCGACTCCACAAAGCCGGAACGCAGCTCACGCGCGGGGAGCAACCGAAGAAAAGCGCCGCACATCAGCACGTCGGAAGGCTGCTTGAATGTGCCGATAAGATTTCTGATGCCAGCGGCGTTCACCGCGGTCTTCCCGCCGATCGCCGCGTCAACCTGCGCCAGCAGCGTGGTGGGAATATAGATTGTCCGCACGCCGCGCATATAGATGGAGCCGAGAAAGCCCGCCATATCGGTCACAACGCCGCCGCCGATCCCGACGATGATCACGTCGCGCGTGCAGCCATGTTCGGCCATGCGTGCCGCCAGTCCTTCCACCGTCGCAAGCGATTTGCTCGCCTCGCCGGGATCAATCGGCAGGATAAGATCATCGGGCGCGAAGAGCGACCATCGTTCCAGCACATTCCGGTCGCCGACAACGCAACGCCGGCATCCCCCGGCAAGGCCCCGAAGATGGCGGAGAAGGATGTGGAGGGAGTGAAACCAGGAGACCGTCGAAACCTCGCCGCCGAGCGTTGAACTGAACGACCATTCGGGATGTTCGAGAAGCTCCGCCCGATGATCGATCGCCGCCGCGATATCGGCCACATCGCCATGACCTGATATGATGATATCGGCATCACGATAGAGCGGCAGGCGCGCAACGTGGAGTTGATTCCATGCCGCCGCGCGATTGCCATGCGCCAGCATCGGTCGTGAGGTATCGTCCACGAGCCGCCGCAGCGCTTCATCGGGCGGCGGATCAAGAAAGAGACGGATGCCGCTCGTCATGATGGCTCCGCGAACCTGAGGATCGTGCAGAGCCCCGGCGCCGAGCGCGATCACCGTATCGGCCGGTTCCGTGGAAACCGAGAGGACCATCTCCCGCTCCAGCGCGCGGAAATGCTCCTCTCCGTCGCTCGCGAATATCGCGGCAATCGTCCGCCCGTCGCGCAGTTCAATCGCCTCATCGATATCGATAAAGCGCCACCCGCGCAGCATCGCAAGCCGGCGACCCACCGTCGTCTTTCCCGCCCCCGAGGGGCCTTGCAGCCAGATAATCATCGATCAGTTCATGGAGTTGAACAGTGAGCGTTATGCGAAGAGATCGGCCGGGATATCGGACTCGCTCGGCATGATGCCGGTCCAGATCTCGAACGCGCGCATCGCCTGGAGCACGAACATCCGCTCGCCGCCGACACATCGCACACCGACGGCGCGCGCGCGACGCATCAGCTCCGTTTCCGGCGGCGAATATATCATCTCATAGAGCAATCCGGTTCCGCGGAGTTGCTCTTCCGTCAGCAGCGCCCCACCGGAACCGGCCAGCCCAACCGGCGTTGCGTGGACGACAAGATCGGCCGGACGATAGGCGCGGAGCGGCATGCCGGTCACGCGATGATCGTTCCAGCCGGAGGCGATCTCCACCGCGTGCGATTCGGATCGGGAGTAGAGCGTGATCGTACGAAGCCGCGGAACGCCGAGCAGCGCATCGATCGCCGCCATCGCCGCGCCGCCGGTGCCGAGGATGCCGATGGAAAAAGGGGCATCGATCAACGACTCACCGGCGAGCGAACGGGCAAAGCCGTGGCGGTCGGTATTATCCCCGATTGCGCGGCCGCCATCGAACAGGATCGTGTTCACCGCGCCGATCCGCTTTGCCTGATCGGTAAGATCATCGAGCGCCGGGATCACGATTTCCTTGTGAGGGGAAGTGACGTTGGCGCCACGATATCCGCCGCGCTTCATCGCGAGGATGGCCGGCAGAACCGCGTCCCCTTCCAGCGGCATCAGCTCGTAGCGGAGGGGAATCCCATAGAGTTCGAAGAGATGATTGTGGAGGCGGGGAGAACGGGAATGGGCGATGTTCCGGCCGATAAGCACGACGCGCTCCGGCATATCGGATGCGCCCGCAAACCGCGATGAATCGCTGGCCGGCGTATCGCTCATGTCATCTCCCCGCTGACCGATGCGCCGATGGCGCGGAGATCGTCCCAGAACCCCGGATAGGAAACCGCCGCGACTTCCGCTCCTGGAATCGTCACCGGCCCGTTGGCGACAAGCGCTGCAACGGCTGCGGTCATGCAGAGCCGGTGATCGCCATGATGATCGGCAACGCCTCCGGCAACCCGCTGCGGGCCGGTAACAGAAAAACCATCGGCAAGTTCATCGATCGTGATGCCAAGCCCGCGCAGCATCGCGGCGGTGGCGCTGATCCTGTCCGACTCCTTCAACCGCAGCTCCGCCGCGCCGCGAACCGTGGTGGTTCCCCCGGCCTGCGAGGCAATCAGCGCAAGGAGCGGAAGCTCATCGATCATCTCGGGGATATCGATGGAGCCATCATCTCCGCCGAGCGCAATGCCGGTAAGATCGGGAGAATAGGATACGTCGATTGATCCCACCGGCTCGTGCGCGGCGTCATCGACCGTCCAGCTCAGGTTCCCCCCCATTTCCCGCAGGGAGTGCAGCAGCGCAATCCGGGTCGGGTTCAATCCCACAACCTCGATCCTGACGCGCGATCCGGGGACCAGCATGGCTGCGGCGATGATAAACGCGGCCGAGGAGAGATCGCCGGGGATATCAACAACGACATCACGCCACAACTCGAACGATTCCAGCGTATCGACCTCGCCACCATCACTCCCGTGCGTACCGATCTCCAACCCGAACAGGCGA
>JBDSJW010000433.1:0-6786 GCA_039917235.1 Kapaibacterium sp. (SeqCode)
ACGTGTCGGGCAGGCGCCAGACCATGATATCCGATCCGCTCGGATCGCCGGCCGCGGAACCGTCCAGGCGCGCACGCCCTTTCACGTATCCGAATCCCGGCGGCAGCGTGTCGATGATCCAGACGGGATCGAGCGCCAGCACGCCGCTCCTGTTGGTTATGTCGATGGTATACCCGACCACATCTCCGATCTCCGCGATACGCTTCGTGCTCGATATCGTGATCTCCAGCCGCGGCATCTCGGTGATAATCACATGCACGCCGGTCAGATACTCCCCCACGCTGGTATCGGCAACGATGACTGATCCGCGGTATCGGGAATCCGCGACCGAAATTTCATAGAGCCCGGGGGCCAGGCTGTCGAACAGAAAACGGCCATTGCCGTTCGTCACCATCACAACGTCGGCCGCGATCGGTATTGAGGGTACGCCCACGATGGAGGCGTGCATGGCAACCTTGATTCCGGACTCACGCACCGGAACCCCGGTAGCCCTGTCGATCAGGTAGCCGTCGATCGCATTCACCGGTTTTCCCATCGTGATCCCATCCGCGGAAGTCACATTCACCGGCACCATGGTTCGGCGCTCGACGCGGTCGCCGAACTCGCTCGTATAAACCGTCAGGAGCGTGTAGATCCCATCTCCGGGGACCGGGATGATATAGCGGCCATCGATGCCCGTGGTATCGTAGCCGACCACATGCCCCTGTTCATCATAGGCGATAAGGCCTGCCCCGGCAACGGGCACGTGGTTGACGGCCGCGATGATGATGCCCTGGATCGCGCTTGTGTAGTACACCACCGTAATCGAATCATCGAGCGTCCGACCGGACGCGCTAAGCTTCACGGCATGAACGCTGGCGGTGATATTGTCCCCCGATATCTTTTCGCTGCGAAGGATTGCGCCGACAATGCCAACATGCATAACTGCGGTGATGGTATCATGGCCATTCCCGAAACTTCCATGTGATGTCCAAAGGAACACGGCGGTGCCGTCGCCGGCTGATATTCCATCCTTGTCGATGATCGTGACGCCGAGCGCGATGCTGTCCAGGCCATTACCTGCGATTGCACGCGGCGTTGCGGCCAGACGTATTTCGGTTGCGACAAACGCGGTAATCTGTGTCACCACCGTATTGCTCACGATTCCAAGCTCCTCCCTGCATACGGCGGCGGCCTGATTCCGTAGGCTTCCATCAGCCATACCTTCATCGATATGCACAACCAGCCGCATGGAATCCCGACCATCGACCGCAATGGACCCGATCGTCCAACGGACGATGTTCCCGGCAACCATCCCTCCGCCGGACGCGGAGATGTAGGATGTATTCCGCGGCAATGTGTCGGTCACGATCACATCGGTCGCGGTTGCGGTTCCGCCGTTGGCAGCGACAATCGTGTACGTTATCTCGCTTCCAGGCGCGGCCACGGCGCGATCGGCCTCCTTGTACAGAGCCAGCCGCGGAGTGCCGGACGGCGCACCGACGATCGTGGAAGTCGCATTGCTCCGAGCAGTATCACCGTCGCCGGTCTTCAACTGGTAGCTTCCCCAGGCCTGATTCCGGATCTCGGTCCCGACGGGCGTCTGCGCGCTGCAAATGCTCACGCACAGTCCCAACAGGCAAACGAGCCATGCGGGCCTGAAGGATCCTGATCCACGGTGATATGAAAATAATCTGAGCACAATTTTTTTATTACTGGCAGGAGGTTGATCACAAACGCGATCGCTTCGCCTTCTCACTCTCGATGTCCTATCGATCCTCCACGCGTAATCCGCATCCTTGTGCGAGCAGGTCCTTCCCCGATCATCGGCACAGGGCGCGAGATCGAGGAAGGGGCTCGGTGCGGGATGCAAATTTCTCCGCGGGCATGCAGCGCTCTCGATGCGCTGTCATTCACCACCGAAGCATCCGTGCCGCCGGGAACCGGCGGCATATACCTGCTACTGCACGGCTACGTTGTACCGATACTTCCTGTAGGTGGAACTCGGGATGGAACTGAAAGTGACCGTGATAAATCCCGTCCCCCCGTCGATGCTCACGCCGACAGTACCCGAGCTGTAGCCGTTGCCCAGGCCTGACAGCTCATACGTACCATCACCATCCGCATCGATATCGACGGAGTTGGCGACGAGCGTATTCGAGGTAAGGTGGGCGTTGACATTCGAGGCGCTGATGTTGCGCGCCGTGCCGGTTCCCGCGTTCGTAATGGTCACGGTATACCGCACGACCGTACCTGGAATAACCGCGGTAACCGCGCTATATCCGGTCGGCTGGCTGATGACATCGCTCGATGCTCCGGCCAGCGCAACCGACACCTGAGGCGCGGTCGTGGTTGTGGTCACATCATCGGAGGAACTGGTGCTTCCGCCCGTCGGAGCGGTCGGGCTTGCCGTTCCCGTCGTCGCCGTCAGCGTACGGATAATCGTCTGCCCGTCGATTGCCGTTGCCGGAACAATCACCCGCACATAGAGCGTCGGCGTTGCGCCCGCCGCCATGCTAACCGAGGTAACTGCGGAGCCGAGCGATGAGAGGCTGAATGCGTGCGCCACGTTGAGATCGCCTGCATGCTGGACCTGGCTCAGGTTGAACGTATCCAGGTGATTTCCGGTGTTCCCGATCGTGTACTGATACTCGATGGTATCTCCGGGATTGCCACCCTGGTTGGCCGTAACCTGCGTCAACAGCCCGCCCGAGGCGGTTCCGACGTTGAAGTTGAAGCTGTTAGCGTTATCCTGCATGTAGGTGTTGTCACCATCGGCATACTGGATCTGGGTCTCCGTGCTCGACCCGGTTGTCATGGCCGTCATCGCGGTGCCGGCGGCCGGCCCGGTGGCGTTGTTCGTCACCTGCTGGATCTTCAGCACAACATTGCGCGTCAGCGGGGATGCGCCAACCGCCATCGAGTCACGGTTGATCGTCCAGGTCACGGTGCCGCCATTGCCGTTGCCATCGGCGCCGGCATTGGAGCCGCTGCTGGTCGAGCTGACGTAACGGTAGTTCGGATCAAGCACGAACGACACCGTTGCATCAACACTCAGGGGCGCCGTTCCGGTATTCTGCAGCGTCATCGTATAGGTCACGTCCTGCCCGGGAATGCGCTGTCCGTTCGTGGGGCTGGATGGGTTCTGCACCGCGCTGAATACAACCACCGGCTTGGCGATCGTGATCCGCGTGGTGAAGTTCGAGGAGGCGCCGGGGTTGGCGACCACGATGTGGTTGACCGTATCATCGACCGCGGTTGATGTGGCCGTAAGCGTGATCGTCTTGATCGTGCCATCGGTCTGGCGCGTGGGGATGCCCACCTTCAACCGACCGCTGAACGAAGCGCCCGCCGCGATGGCGCCGCTCGAAGTGACGGCGTTGTCATCGCCGGTTCCGACGATCTGCGACGTCCAGGTACCGCCTGGAACACCGGCAAGATCCGATGTCGACAGCAGAAAACTGTCGGCCCGGTTGCCGCTGTTGATGACCGTGAATGCGTAGTAACGTGTTACGCTGTCGACCGAGGTCGCCGTTCTGTTCGGCGATGTACTGGGCGTCCAGTTGAAGACGACCTTGTGCGCGACGTAGAATGTCGTGGTGTTCGACGATGCCGAACGCGAGTCGGTACCGGCACTGTACGTCACCGTCGCCTGGTTCGTAACCTCTGTACCGGCGGCGGTGCCAGTCCCCTGGGCGGATGCTCGAGTTACGACCATCGCCGCAAGAAGCATCAGACCTGCTATCTGGAACGCCAGGGTGGACCGCGCCCTTTTTCTTTTCCGTACGAAAACCAATTTCATCTGGACCTCCATGTGTGAGAGACGGGCGGTTTCAGGCCCGTATACTATTCTATTGTTAATCGATTCTAACGTTGAATTCAATAATCCCCGTGGACTCCGGCGCTACCTCTCCGATATCGATGGTGAGCGTATTGTTCAGAACCGTGGCCTCATCGGAATCGGCCATCTCGGTTTTCGGAACGGAATTCAGCATGAGGCTTCCGTTGACCAGGGTCGTATGGCCGGGGAGCGTATCCACGACACGAAATCGCTCCGCGTGGCCGCTTCCCTTGTTTGCGTACTCAATCCTGTACGTGATCTCCCCCCCCGACGCCGGATTCGATGCAACTGCCGATTTCCGCAACGTCATCATGGGCCGGCCGATCACTGTCAGGCCAAGGCACTCCGCAACGTTGTTCCCATTGCTGATCGACCGCGCGATAAACCGCGTGCTATCCACCGATCGATCGATCGCAACAACCGGCAGTCGGCTGCTTGCCAGGAACTGCATCCGCCCCCCCGCGGGTATGGCCCCGGTGGTTGCCGCGTCCGGCTCGCCGGCATCGAAGCGCCCATTGCCGTTGATATCCCTGATGAATATCCATCCCATGCCTTTCGTCGAAGTTGCATGAAGCTCGAAGTCCCGTCCGGCCAGGCCGGTGTTGGCGACGATGAGGGGAAACGTGATGGTATCTCCCGACTCGCCGGCCGCGTTTCCCGATGGACCGATCGTGACCGTCTGCGCTACCCCCGAAGCGATCGTGATAAAGCTCGACTCCGTGCTGATGGTGGTCCTCGTGATCAAGCCATCCATGTAGGTGGCATCCGCCGCATTGTGCACAACCATCCCGGGTGTAAGACCGTCATCGATCCCAACGCTGAAGGTGATCCTTTTGCTTGCTCCCGCCTCTATCGCGCCCAGGTTCCATATCATCGTCCCACCGAGAATGGCGACATCCTGCGGCACTCCCGATCCCGTCACATAGTGGAGCATGGGGTGGAGCAGATCGGTTACCACAACGGCGTCGGCGCGCGCCGATCCGGCATTGCTGCATGCAATGGAGTAGGTGACACGTGAGGAAGCCTGGGGAGTGGGATTGCTTACCGCGCTGGTAATGATGAGCGCGGCGCTCGTAATTCCGGTGGTATATGCCGCGGTTGCATATCGATCCGCGTCGAACAGAGAGGTTGCCGTCACTGCCAGCAGATCGGATTTACCATTGAGCGCGGCGCTGTCGCTTACCCGTACGCGCGCGATAATCGCGACGATCGAGTCGGCTCCAACCGCGGTGGTGACTGCAAAGGGCCCTGCGGCGATCTCGGATGCGTCGAGCGATCCGTTATGATTTGCATCGTGATACAGCGTGACGGCCAATCCGAGCGACGACACCGCTTTCATCGAAAACGAATCAATGCCGTTGCCGGAATTGGTGATGACGACCGGATAATCGACCACATCACCCAGATGCGCGTTCTTCCCGCCAAGCGCGGGGGCCAGGTTCACCACCGCCCGGTGGCCGATGGTAAACGAAATATGATTGCCGTAGGCAGTCCGGTGTACCGTGCTGTCACCGGCCGTGTACACAACAGTTGCCTGGTTATCGATGCTTGTTCCAGCCGGGGTGCCGGCCGCCCCGAGGCTGCACGGCATCAGAAGCATCAGGCATGAGACGGCCAGGCAGGAGCAGGCCGTGGCCATGCCTCCGCACGATGTTGCGTTCATGATTGGAAGTTGAGAAAGTGTGGGCTCTCCGGCCCCCGGCACAACGGCGGGGAACCCTACGCCAAGCTGGACGCTGGACGTGGATCTGGACCTGGTTCAACCACCGGCACACTGTACCGGGTTGAAGCCGTATGATAAATTTTCAAGAACCGTCCGCGGAAGGGAGCGCGTGTTATCGAACAATCGCCTTGAAGCGCGCCACCCGGTCTTCTCCCGGCTTCAGCGAACCGCTCATATTCCAGCGCACCCCGTTGATCTCGCCGACTCCGCCGTCAGTGGCGATCGCGTGGTCATACCCCACCTCCATTCCCTCTCCTCCCGCGGAGTTGGCCAGATAGGCGGTCCCCGGCGGAACCGGGTTCTTCAACGTTACCCCCGACACACTCTGCGAGCCGACATTGACGCAGATCAGCGTCATCGACACCGTATCGGCCGGGTTGACATTCGATTTGTCCACCGCGCTCACGACGATCACATTGGGGCCGGTGGCGCTCCCCGGAGCATTGAGCATATGACCGGCCTGATCCCGCGCGGCCGACAGCGACCCGCCGCTCGCGCCGTCGATCTGCATCCAGAGCAGCGGCGTCTCGCTTCCAGCACCATCCAGCAGCGCCGGCTGGCTCGTAATCGAGAGAACGTTCGTTGTCAGATCCATCTGCTGCGGCCGCGGTGAAACCACGGCGACAAACGCCGATGGACTACGTCTGGCGGAGACGATAAAGCCGGACGGACTGGTTTCGGCCATCCCCTCGATCGGAAGCCTGAGCCTTAACGCGAGCTTCTGCCCACCATCGCCCGAAAGCGCGTAGGTTATAATGAGGGGATGCGCTGCGCTGGTGCTGCCCGGATCGCCGGTGGCCAGAGCCTTGACAATGAGCCTGACGCTCTTCCCCCCCTGCAGGGCAACGTCGTAGGCACGCCGTTCATATCTTCCCGACACGCCGTCGCCGGAGCCGATCAGTTTCACGGTTCCGTCGGTGGCCCGTCCAAGCAGATCGTTGGCCGTAATCGCCTTGAGCACCACATTCTTCTCGCCCAGAATCTCTATCACCGGCTTCGTGGCCGATTCCGCATGAATCATCACCCCGAACCGTTCTCCATGATTGATCCGCCCGACGAGCGATGGCATCACGATCCCATCGCTGACATCGGCCTGGCCGTGAAATACAAGTGAGAAACCGGGATAGGCTTCTGCTATCTCACCTGTGCGGTACTGGCCATAGGAAGGGATGGCCGACAAAGCGAGAAGCACAAAAGCTATTGGATATTTCATAGATATTCCCGGCAATGGATATGTTCATGT
>JBDSJW010000434.1:0-4098 GCA_039917235.1 Kapaibacterium sp. (SeqCode)
GATCGAAATCGGCATTTTCTCGACGATTATCGATACGCCCGACAATGTCCGCGCGTTTATCCCGAACGGGATGATCTTCTCCGGCGTAATCAAGAACAGGAGCGTAAACGAATATCTGCGGGTGGAGGTAAAACTGACGATAGCGCCGAACAGCGATATCACCAAAACGCAGCAGATCATTCATCGCGTCCTGGCTGGAAACGACCTGATCCTTGATGTCCCCCGTCCCGATGTCCACGTCGTTGAGGATCCGGCGGCCGGCATCACCATCGCCATCCGCCCGTATGCAAAGCTGAAGAACGCCGATGCCGTCCGGACAACGGTGAACAAGGCGGTTCGCGAGGAGCTGCGCGCGGCCGGGACCGAGGTGATGAAATAGATGCGATTCATGCGCCGTCTGTTCCGTCGCGCGGGATCATCATCGGCCGCCGTGCCGGTGACATCGATCATGGTGGTACAGTGTTTGAGTTCCTATCAGACTGTTGAACAACGTCATCCGCGGCGTTGTCCTTCATGATTCGCTCACTGCGGCGTCCCAAAGGATGCCTCATTCGCTCAGATTCGGTAGTGTCTCAGTTTGATTGCGGTTCACAGGATCACTCGCTTTATCGTTCAAACCCGGAGAGCTGCGAAGCAAATCTCGACGAATCACGATTCTGCGAGATCCTTCACTGGCGTTCAGGATGACAAGGCGAATTTTTTATCGCAAACTGAGACACTACTTCAGATTCGGCCGCCTTGCGGCTGATCGCTGTTGAACAGTCTGAACATCGGAAGTAATTCAACAGTCTGCTATGAATAACAAAGGCATTTCAAACGGAGGGAGCATGGAGCCGGTGATCATCTATCTTCAACATAGCAGACCAGATCTCTGGATGGCAATCTCCCCTTCACTTCCCGATCAGGTAAGTGAGTCGGAGACGCTGGAAGGGGCTATCGCGCCGATGAAGCAGGCGCTGGAAATATATGTCTGCCGCAATCTCGGGACCGCCTACAACGGCCAGGAGATCGAGATTGTTTATTACAGCCTTCCGCGGAACCGGTGAGGCCTATCCCTCCCTTCCCCGCTCAAGCCCGCGCGCGTTGCGCCGCATTCCCTCCGCCGTTGCCCGGCGGACGGGGCTTCCCTGAAAACGCTCCTGAAACTCCTCGTCCGGCATCGTCCGCAACTGCTCGATCGTAAAGCCGAGCATGCCGGGTCGCGGCTCGAACGATGGCTCGGTGGTCGGCTGCTGGAAGCGATTCCATGGACAGACATCCTGGCAGATATCGCACCCGAACGCCCAGTTCTCCATCTTCCCCCCCATCTCTCCGCTCAACTCCTCCTTCGGCTTCTCCTCAATGGTGATATAGCTGATGCAGCGGGTTCCGTCCACCTGATACGGGGCGAAGATGGCGTCGGTGGGGCAGGCATCGATGCAGCGGGTACAGGTGCCGCAGAAATCGGGGATCGGTGGGGTCGGTTCCAGATCGAGCGATGAGATCAGCACGCCCAGGAAGACCCAGCTCCCCATCTGCCGCGTAATCACGTTGGAGTGTTTTCCCATCCAGCCAAGCCCCGCCCGCACCCCCCACGATTTCTCCAGCACCGGCCCGGTATCCACATACCAGCGCGATTCCGCCTCCGGCGCCAGCGTCAGGATATAACGGTGGAGCGCCTTCAGCTTGTTCGGGAGGATGTTGTGGTAATCGCGACCCCATGCGTAGCGGCTGATCTTGGCGTGTTCGGGATCGTCGGAATGGGCGTGCGGCGTGTAGTAGTTGCGCGCCACCACAATCACCGAGCGGGCCGAGGGGAGTATCTCACGGACATCGTAGCGGCGGTCGATATTCCTCTCCATCCATCCCATCGAGCCGTGCAGTCCCTCCCGTATCCAGGCCTCATACCGCGCTCCCTCCAGATCCATCCGCTCCGCCGGGGCAAAGCCTATCAGATCAAAGCCGAGATCGACGGTGGCGTGCCGCCGGATCTTCTCTGTCAGTTCCCGTTGCTCGGACATCAATGGCTCCCCGCGCGCTGTTGGGTTATCACTTGGCAGGCTGTTGAATTACTACGGAGGCTCAGCCCCTTCAAGGACGATCAGCCGCAAGGCGGCCAAGCCTGAACGATTGAGGCGTCCTCCCGGACGCCGCAGTGAGCGATGGTGAAGGCCAACGCCGCGGATGACGTCCTTCAAGGGTCTGTCAGATCGTCCAGGTTGGCTCCACCGGCTCCGGCTTCTCCAGCATCACGCTTTCGCCGTCCAGATAGATTTCGTAGGTCTTCAGCCGACCGTGGCCGCCGATCGCCTTGCCGGTCTCCAGATCGTAGATCCAGCCGTGGAGCGGGCAGGTGACGGTGCAATCCTCGATAAACCCCTCGGCGATCACCGGCGCGTGCTGGTGCGGGCAGATGTTGTTGACCGCGTAGAGCGCATCGGCAATCATAAAGATCGCCACCTGCGTCTCCTCGTCGAAATAGATATTCTTCCCCTGCCGCCGGGGAACCTCCCTGACGGAACAGGCGCGGATAAACTCCTTCCCATCCCCCCGCGTGATTGTCTTGCTGTCGAACATGCTCAACGCTTCAACCTCCTGAAATCCACATCGCGCGAACGGCGATCTATCGCTCCATCCCGCATCACAGCTCCACCTTCCCGGCGATCTCGAATCCCCGTTTACCGGTGACGATGCGCGCGGCGTGTGTAAAGGCATCGTGTTCAAAGCAGAGGAGCCAGCGACGTTCGAACGCCTCGGGGAGAAATCTCTTCTTTTCCTCCAGTGTGGTCAAAGGAAAATTATCGTAGCCCATCATGTAGGGGAAGGGGATATGCGCGCTGGTCGGTATCAGGTCGGCGCAGTAGGCCAGCCCCCCCGGTGCCTCCTCTCCGCCGGAGCCGTGCACAATCACCATCTGCATGGCGCGCGTATGTCCGTGAACAATCCGCAGCTCGATCCCCGGAAGGATTTCCCCGTCGCCGTCGATCGTGGAGAGCTGATCCTGATGGGCCACCGGCTCCCAGTTCTCCGGCATAAAGCTCGCGCGATCCTTGTCCGTGGGGTTGCGCGCCCATGTCAACTGATCCTTCTGCACAAAGTATCGCGCGTAGGGGAACGTTGGAACCGTCGCGCCGGAGGAATCGATCCTCGTGGAGCCGCCGGCGTGATCGAAATGAAGATGCGTGTAGATAAAGTGGGTGACATCCTCCAGGCTCACCCCGTGCCGTGCCAGCTCGCCATCCAGCGTATAGGCGCTGTTGTCCAGCGCGTAGATCGACTCCAGCTTCGCCCCCATCTTGGTGCCGCAGCCGGCATCCACCACGATCGTGTTTCCGTTTCCGCGGATCAGCAGCGCCCTTGCGGACATCGCTATCCTGTTCTGCTCATCGACATGCGGATAGGCTTTTGACCAGAGATTTTTCGGCACCACGCCGAACATCGCCCCGCCATCCAGCGCGAACCGGCAGGTCTCAACCAGATCCACATCGTACTCACCGATCTTCATAAGCGGATATCTCCCATTGATGTTCATTCCCTTTCCCCCACGAATATAGCCAGCCGACGGGCCGCGCGCGGCCCTGTTACCGACTGCTACGGCGGTCCCCCGGCAAATTCGTAAGTTTGAGGACTTCTCTTGGACAACCTTTCACACCGGCCCCCAGCAGGGCCAATCATCAAGGAGCGGAGCAGATTCCATGGCAATTCGCATTGCAATCAATGGTTTCGGACGCATTGGTCGCCTGGTATTCCGCCATGCGATGGCGCGCAAGGCCGATTTCGATTTCGTCGGCATCAACGACCTTACCGACGCCCACACTCTGGCGCATCTTCTGAAATATGATTCGGTCCACGGCCGGTTCCAGGGCACCGTCGAGGTTGACGGCACCGATCTGATCGTCGATGGCGACCGGATACCGATCAGCGCCGAGAGGACGATCGAGGGGCTGAAATGGGGTGATATCGATGTCGCTATCGAGTCCACCGGACACTATACCTCCCGCGCCGACCTCCAGAAGCATCTCGACAACGGCGCGAAGCGCGTCATCCTGACCGCCCCGGCAAAGGATCCGATGGATGCCACGGTCGTCCTCGGCGTCAACGATGATGTCCTGACGCCGG
>JBDSJW010000435.1:0-3020 GCA_039917235.1 Kapaibacterium sp. (SeqCode)
CGCAACCAAGGCCGCAGCTTCGAAGGGCTCGGCCGCAAAGGGCGGCGGCTCCAAGGGAGGTTCGAAAAAATAACGTTGTGCCGGAAGGGGCGGGATCATCTGCCCCACTGGCGTGGAACAGCGCGAACCTCCAATTGTAGCGGACGTTACGATATCGCCGTTAACTCAATGACCGCCCTGATTACTTCGGGGCGGTTTTATTCTGACCCGCCGCAACTTCGTATCTTCGTCATCAATCATGACCAGCCTCTGAACAGCCCCCCAACCATGAGCATGACACGTTATGCATACCACCATAGGCAATCCCGAACTCCGCATCGCGCTGCAACGCCTCTTCTCGCTCCAGACATTCGGCATCAAACTGGGGCTGGAACCGGTTACCGAACTGCTGCATGAGATAGGCAATCCGCATCTGGCCTTTCCCGCCATTCATGTGGCCGGCACCAATGGCAAGGGCTCCACCTGCGCCATGATCGCTTCCATCCTCACCGCCGCCGGATTGCGCGTGGGCCTCTACAGCTCCCCCCATCTGGTGAGCTTCGATGAACGGATCAGGGTGAACGGCCTCCCCATTTCGGAGACGGACCTGGCCCGCTATGCCACGGAGATGCTCCCGGTTATCGAGCGGATAGGATGCACATTCTTTGAGGGAACCACGGCAATGGGGTTCCGCTACTTCGCGGAACAGGGGGTGGATGTGGCGGTGATCGAGACGGGCCTTGGCGGTCGGCTCGATGCAACCAACGTCCTGGCGCCGCTCGTTTCGGCGATCACCTCCATCAGCTTCGATCATATGAAGCATCTCGGCAACACACTGGAGGAGATCGCGGGGGAAAAGGCGGGCATCATCAAGCCGGACGCTCCGGCGGTGATCGGCCCGGTGGGACGGAGGCTGCGCGATATCTTCGATCATGCGGCCCGGAATGCGGGCGCCCCCATCAGGTTCGTCGATGATTTCTGCCGGGGACTCTTTCATGAGCTGACGTTCGATGCCACGGTGGCCTCCTTTATGATCGATGGCCGGGAGATCCCCCGCGTGATGATCGATCTTGCCGGTCGCCATCAGATCGACAATGCCCGCGTGGCGCTCGGCGCAATCGATGCCGTGCGGGAGCGTTTCGGGATTACCGAGGAGAGCATCCGCGAGGGATTCCGCTCCATCCGGCGCAACACCGGCATTCGCGGTCGATTCGAAACCGTTCGCACGGAGCCACGCGTGATCCTGGATGTGGCGCACAACCCGGACGGCGCAAGGGTTATGATCGAATCGCTCAGGGAGGCAGCCAGCGGCGAACCGCGCGTCCACTTCGTTTACGGCGCCGTGCAGGACAAGGATGTTGAGGAGATCGTGAAGATCCTTGCCCCGTTTGCCGCGAGCCTCCACGCCGTCCGCGCCGACAATCATCGGTCGCTCCCCGCCGCGGAGATCGCATTCCACGCCGATTCCGTCGGCATTCCGACTCGCGTTTCCGGCACGGTCGCCAACGGAATCGATGAGGCGCTGATGGCAGCGGACGAAAACTCTACGATCGTAATCTGCGGCTCGTTCTACGTGGTGGCCGATGCGATTGAGCATCTGGAGGGGGAGATAATCCCGCGGATCGAGAAGGATAATGATCGCGTTTACGAGGGGGAGCGCGGCGATCCTGAATACTCTCCCCGGAATGTGGCGGAACGGCAGGTGGAACAGACATCACTGCCGGACGTGAAGCCCGCCGATCGTGAACATCATGGCGAGAACATCAGCCCGAAGCACCGGCCGGTGAAGGACTGGCGGGCCAGCGAACAGCCTCGTGAACGCCTTATGACCCTTGGCCCACGCGCCCTGAGCGATTCCGAGCTGCTCGCAATCCTGCTGAGAACCGGTCGTAAGGGGGAGGATGTTATCCAGATGAGCAGGAACATCCTCCATCGCTTTGAAACCATCGCCGGGCTCTCTGAACGTGACTTCAGAGAGCTTGAACAGGTGCCGGGGATCGGGCCGGCGAAGGCGGTGACGCTTGCCGCCGCCTTCGAGATCGGAAAGAGAATCAAGGCCGATCCGTTTGCCGCAAGGACGGTGATCTCCAGCCCGGAGGATGTGGCGCGTATTTACATTCCGATGCTCCGTGGTATACAAAAGGAGCAGTTCCATGTGATCATCCTCAACTCCGCCAATCAGGTGCTGAGGATGTCGCTGGTGTCCGAGGGAAATCTCAACAGCTCGATCGTTCATCCGCGCGAGGTCTACCGGACGGCCATCGTGGAGAACGCGGCATCGATCATCGGGCTGCATAATCACCCGAGCGGCAACCCTACGCCGAGCAAGGAGGATATCTCCATCACGCGGCAGTTGGTGGAGGCTGGAAGGATCATCGGCATCCCGTTTCATGATCATATCATCATTGCCGGCGATGAACACGTATCGCTTGCGGAGCGCGGCTATGTCTGAATTCCGACGGATGAGAACAATCATCAGCAATCTTCCGCTGGCGCTTTTCATGCTGACCCTTGGCGTTGCATGCGGAGGCTGCCACAACGACGGGCTTACATGGAGCACCGCGCAGGCACGAGAGGAAAAGCCGCGCGATGCCGATGAGCGATTCAGGGAGGCGATTCAGCACTATTCCGATGGCTACGGTCCAACGGATGTACGTCTCTCTCCGGTGCTTGACATGTACGCGAAATTTCTCCGCGCCACCGGCCGGACAGCGGCGGCCGACACTCTTTCTGCCAAAGCAAATGCCCTGCGCGCCCAATAAACGCTGGCAATCAACAGATGCACTCAATATCCTTCTCCATGCTTCGCTCCATTCTTCCACTCGCGCTCTGCTGCGCGCTCATGATCGGCTGCCGCCCCAGGGCCGATGCCGATTCCCACGGCGATACATCGCGCATCGAAGCCGGCACGCCGCGCGCATCCGCCCGTGATACCATCGCCGCCGATACTCTTCCCCCCACGCCATCCACGCACGATTCCACAACAACGGAATCCGGAGGGAATATCCGCGTGGAGACGCCGAAGCCGAACCAGAAGATCG
>JBDSJW010000436.1:0-4361 GCA_039917235.1 Kapaibacterium sp. (SeqCode)
GCGATGCCGATGCATACGTGGTGAACCAGGCGGCCAACGGCGTAATTATCTGGGCCTTTGTCTACGATATCGGCGGCAGGCATGCTTTCGATTCGGCGTACGATATCGAGCAGGATCCGGCCGGCAACTTTATCGTCACCGGCAGCACAACGGTTAACGGCACGCTGGACCTCTTCCTGATGAAGCTCAATCCGCTCGGCGGAGTGATCTGGGTGGAGACGTTCGGCGCCGCGGGAGATGAACAGGGGCGTGACGTGATGGTGGCCGCCAACGGCGATTATGTTGTTGACGGATGGACCACGAGTTTCGGCGCGGGGGGGCAGGATGGCTGGGTGATCCGCACCACCAATGCCGGCGTTCAGATCTGGGCCAATACGTACGGGCTGTTCCCCGACGAATTCTTCCACGGGCTGAACGAAACGGTGAATGGCGATCTTCTCGCCTGCGGCGCAACAAAGAGCTTCGGCAATGCCTGGCAGGCATGGGTCGTGCGCCTGACCGGCCTTGGCGGGGTGATCTGGACGAACCATTATGGCGGACTCTCCGATGAGGTTCTTCATTCCATCACCGAGCTTCAGGTTCCGCCGTTTGCGGGGGTGATTGTCACATGCGGCTATACCACCGATGCCCCCAGTCTGCCGATGGATTTCTACGTTCTCCGCCTGAACGCGGCCGGCGTTTACGCCATGGACGTGGCTGCCGGCGGGATGGATCAGGATGAGATGTTCTGGATCAGGGAACTTCGTACCGCCAGCCCGCTCCCCAGCCCGCCATATCCGCCCGGCACAACCACGCTCGGCAATCTCATTCTGGTGGGCCGCTCGATCGGCGGTGGCTTCCTCGGGAATAATGTCTATGCCGTGGAGATGCTTCCGAACTGGAACTGTGGCTTCGGCAAGGTCTGGTCGCGCATCTACGGCGGGAATGGAGAGGATGAAGGGCGCTCGGTGGCGGAGGTGCCAATGAACGCCGCGGTGGGGAGCACTCCCGGGCTGATCATCGCCGGTTTCACGCAGTCCGCGGCGCTGGTGCCGCCGGGCGATCCTCAGCAGGAGTACGTGATCAAGACCGACGCATTCGGTTCCAGCAACTGCAACGATGCCTTCCCGCCGGACGGCTGCCGCACGCCGGTATTTCGCGACACCCAGGCTCCGATATTGCTGACAGCCACGCCGGGACCGGCCATTACTCAGGCGCTACAGCTCAATGCAGTGGCCGGTGTGGTGCTCTGCTTTATCAATCCCGCCCCGGCCGGTGGAGATCCCTCACAGGGTGCTCCGCGTGAAGAGGTTGGGAACGAAGCGGGAGGAGATGCATCGCATTTCCACGACTTCATGTTTGACGAAGTTCGCGGCAACGGCAGCAGCACCAGCGGAGTTCCGTCGGTGAGCGAGGATGCATCCTCCACCTATCCGAACCCGGTAACGGCGGGGACCACGTTCCGCGTGCAGTATACGATGCCGAACGACGGAAGGACCGCCATCACCGTCACCGACGTTCTTGGCAAGGAGGTCTTCACCTATCGCAATAGCGTGGAGGCAGGCGCCAGACTTGTGCCGGTCAACACCACCGGATGGCCCGCGGGGACCTATCTGGTAAAGCTGGAGATGGGGAGCCGGAGCATGACGAAACAGATCGTGGTGCTCGGCAAATAACCCGCAACCGACGCGATGACGATGCGGGGCGCTTCCGAAAGGGGCGCCTCGTTTCTTTTGTTCAAACTCCGCGGCGATCCGTCAGGGCACCGCTTCGCCGGTGGGGGGTACATCAAGATGTACTCCCGGAGGCCCGCTCGCGATGGTATATTTGCGTCCGATTGATGCCCCTGGCAGCAGAGTGATATCACGCTGATGGCGGCATCGGGCACCTCCCCCACAGTTTATTCCCCTCACATCAAATCAAGCCTCCGGCTTCAATGCGTCGTGCATTGATGTTCCGTGAAGGCCTGAACGATTTCGGCGCGCGCCGCCTGTTAACGGGCAGGCACATGGTAGTTCCATGCCCATCCCCCGGCTGGAGTATCCTTCGCCAGGTTCCATATGCCGGCGCGCATGCGGATAACGATATCACAACCAATCCCCCACACAATTCATTCATTTGGAGAGGAAGGACAATGATGAGGAAATTCACACGATTCTGCCTGATGGCCGGTTCACTGCTCGCGGCGGTGGTCATGGGATCATCGGTCTCACGGGCACAGCTCTTCGAGTATACCTACGGCGGGCCAAACTGCGCCGATGCCGGGAGAGGGGGCGTCAAACAGGTTTCGACCGGCGGATATATCGCCGTCGGCGAGACGTACAGCACCAGCACCACCTGCGCCAACTCGGACATCTATCTTGTCCGCACGAACAACGATGGATCGCTTGCATGGTCGATGACCTATAACATCGGCAAGAACGATTCGGCGACCGATATCGAGGAGGTGCTGCACGATCCGAGCGGCAACAGCGGATATGTCATCACCGGCGTTACCGATAACAGCTCGCCGCTGCACAGCCCATGCACTCCTAGCCGCGACGTCTTTATCCTTCGCGTTGACAAGTGCGGCGCGGTGATCTGGGTGCAGACCTACGGCCGCCCCACGCTCGATGAGATCGGCTACGATATCGTCGAGGCTATCACCGGCACGCCCGCTTCCGGGATCAACATCGGCGATTTCATCGTTGCCGGCTCCGCCACCAACACCACCGGCCGCCGCGACGGATATGTTCTGCGCGTCAAGCCGACGGGCGGATTGATCTGGGATCAGACCTACGACAGCCCGAACCACGGGGATGACTACTGGTACGCGCTGGATGAGGCATCGCTCAACGTCCCTGCCGGCAGGACCGGCGATATCATTATGGCGGGGGGAACAAACGGCTACTCCACCGCCACCTACGATGCGTGGATGGCACGGGTTGACGGAACCAACGGCCGCTTTACCGCCGTCGGGCATACGGCCGTGGCCCATACGCTCGGACGCGATGAGGATCTCCGGTCGGTACAGCAGCTCCGCACCGGCACGCGCGCCGGGGAGATCGTGGCTGTGGGACGCACCGCATCAACCTCACAGAACATGGAAGTGCTTCTGCTGGAAACCAAGGCCGATGTCTGCTCGCCGATTATCTACAAGACGCTGGGGGATAATGCCACCCTTCCCGATGAGGGGTACTGCGTGCGGGAAATCCCGGCCGTTGCCGGCCCCGTTCCGGTTCCCAGCCACATTATCATCACCGGCTATATGACTCCTCCGGTTACTGTTGGCTTCGGCAACAAGGATGCGTTTGCACAGGAGTATGTCACCGGCACGCTTGCCACCGTTACTCCGTTTACCACGATCTATGGCGGCGGGAAGGATGACTGGGGATGGTCGATTTCGCCGGTGAAAGCGGTGACAGGCTGCGCTACCGCCGGGTTTATCATGGCCGGTTTTACCAAGACGCCGTTCAATCCCGCAACGCCGAATGATCCGCAGCAGCTCTATCTGGTGAAGTCCGACGTCAACAGGAAGACCGGATGCGAGCGGACGTACGCGGCGGCCGATCGCCAGATCGACATGTCGCCGAAATGCGCTCTGCCGTTCACCAGCCCGATCGGTCTGAGCTGCCAGCCGCCGATCACCCGCATCTGCGAGACATGGCAGTTCCGCGTCTGCTTTAACGCCACCGGCACCGGCTTCTGCCCGGCTCCCGCCTGTCCGGCCTGCGCCGTGCCGTCACCGGTCGATCCGGCTCCCGCGAAGCTCAGCTCCGCAAGCACCGGAAGCGTGGTTGAGGTGATGGAGGGGGGGATGGCCTCCTATCCGAACCCGATCAAGCGCGGCGGCATCCTCAGCCTTCAGTACAATCTGCGCGAAGGCTCGCAGGTCAATATCTCGATCTCCGATCTGGTCGGTCGCGAGGTGTACAACAGCACCGCGGCGTATAATGCCGGAACAAGCACGCTTCCGGTCAACACGACCGGTTGGGGCGCCGGTGCATATGTGATCAAGATCACCGCCGGCGGCTCCTCCCGTACCACAAGAATCCTTGTGACGGAATAAGGGGCAACGCATCGTTTCGATGATAACGTCATGCGCCTCCGATCAGTCATGATCGGAGGCGCATTTCTTTTTCGGCTCGATTGTCGCGGAGTGCCATGAAACATTTGGGATCGCGCCGGGTTTTGCTTGATGCCTGGAAAGCTTTCCACAACAGCCTGTTGAATTACTTCAGGTACACAGGCTGTTCAGGGACGATAGGATGCAGGGGGGGCCGAACCTGAGCGAATGAGGCGTCATCCCGGACGCCGCAGTGAGCGAATGGTGAAGGCCAACCCGGCAGATGACGTTCTTCAACAGCCTGATACGGCAGTCAAAACCGGAAGAACCTGCGCCC
>JBDSJW010000437.1:0-8118 GCA_039917235.1 Kapaibacterium sp. (SeqCode)
GATACCAGGCCTGCCGGCCGGAATTTCGGACAACAAAAAAGGCGACCGGCCGGGCTGGATCGCCTTCATTCGGTCGTCCGCGCAAAGGCGGCATCTACGAGTTGTTCCGAACCGGAGTTCCTTTGGAAAGGAGAGCACCGGAGAGCCATAAACGGGATGCCCGGGAAGGGGCGTCAGGACCGTTACGGGCTCTAAAGAAAGGCAAAGATATGCGATTCAGCCCATCCTTACAAGCCCTCCGCAATCGATCCCCCCTTTGTCACATTTTCATACCGCAATCGGATATATTTATCCCCCCGGCAACGCGCCGCGTTCCATGGACGGCCCGCCGCGCGCGTTATTTGGCATGAATCTGCCGGAGTTCTGATAAGCCCGTCAAAACTGATGAGCCCTCTGAGATAGTGTTCCGGTTCCATTCAATTTCGTGCAGCCATGCATCATTTATCAAATGTGGGAAGCCCGCGCCGCGCGGCCGCAATCTGCCTGGGAATCTCCCTCCTCCTGGCATCATGCACAACGGTCGCCCCGGTCATGGATACCGCCAACCCGACGGAGTTCGCCCGTAATCTCTTCGCGATCATCGAGCATGGGGAGATACGGCAGTGGAAATCCCAGCTTTCCGCGGAGCGCCAGGCCATGGGAGATGCCTATGCCCAGAAACACTTCGATTTCTGGAAGAAGAACCTGTTTGAGCTGAAGCAGACCTTCGGCAAGCCGATCGAGGAGGTGCAGTTCCGCGTGAATGAGAACAAGCTGGAGTTCGAGTTCGATAACAAATGGTATAAACTGATCCAGGTGATGACCGAGGGCGGGGTGCTGAAGATGAACCAGGATTGATCGAGCGCGCCGGATGTGACAAGGGCGCTCCGTTGCCGGACCGCCCTTGCGCGATGTACAGGAGGCGGGGGTTGAACCCGCACGGGTGTTAAGCCCACTGGATTTTGAGTCCAGCGCGTCTGCCAATTCCGCCACTCCTGCGCTTTATCGGGTCGCAATGATACTCGATGGCGGGAAACTATGCAAGTACCTGAGTTTCCGTTTCCGCGCTGAAACCATCAGAAACGGGACGCCCGGCGTGGATCAATGATCTGCGCCGGGCGTCCCTCGTTTCTTCAGACGGGTTCGAAAATCCTATCGGTTACTCCGCCACGCCGTCGGCCGCGGCTTCTTCATCCGCTGCCGCCTCGGCGGCAACCGCGTCGGCCGGCACCACTGCAACGCCGGTGATGCGGTCCCCCTCGTTCAGGCGGATCAGGCGCACTCCCTGGGTGTTGCGACCCAGAATGCGGATATCGGCCACATGCTGGCGGATCACCATCCCCCCCTCGGTCATCACCACTATATCATCCCCATCCACCACCTCTTTCATCGCAACCAGCTTCCCGATCTTCTCGGTGACATTCATGCCGATTACCCCCTTGCCGCCACGCCGCGTCAGGCGGAAATCACCGACCTCGCTCCGCTTGCCGTAGCCGTTCTCGCTCACCATGAGGAGATTGGAATCGGCCCGCTTCACCGCGACCATGTCGATTACGACGTCATCGCCGGAGAATCTTGCGCCATGCACGCCGGTGGCGTTCCGCCCCATATCGCGGACGTCGGATTCCCGGAAGCGGATCGCCATGCCGTTCATGGTGCCAAGGACGATATCATTATCGCCATCGGTCAGACGGGTTTCCACCAGGCTCTCCCCATCCTTCAGATGGATGGCGATGATCCCGTTGGAGCGGATATTGGCGAAGTTCTTCAGCGATGTCTTCTTCACGGTCCCCTTGTTGGTCACCATGATGATCGATCCCTCGGCGGTGAAATCCTTTACCGCGAGGATCACCGAGATGTTCTCATCCTTCTCCTTCGGCAGAAGATTGGCGAGCGAACGCCCCTTCGCGGCACGGCCGGCCTCCGGGATCTCGTAGATCTTCATCCTGAAGCAGCGACCGCGATCGGTAAAGAAGATCAGATAATGATGCGTGGAGCCGACGAAGACATGCTCGATGAAATCATCCTCGCGCGTCTGCATCCCATTAACCCCCTTTCCACCACGATGCTGGCGGCGGTAGCCGGAGACCGGGAAGCGCTTGATAAAGCCATTGTGGGAGATCGTCACCACCATATCCTCCTGCGCTATCAGCTCCTCGATCGTGAAGTCGCGATAGTCGTAGATGATATCGGTACGGCGCGGATCGGCGTACTTGGTCTTCAGCTCCAGCAGCTCCTCGCGAATGATATGGAGCTGAAGCTCGGGGGATGCAAGGAGGGCCTGGAGGCGCTCGATCAACTGAAGCGTCTCGCGATACTCATCCTGGATCTTCTTCCGTTCCAGCCCCGTCAGGCGCTGGAGGCGCATATCGAGAATCGCCTTGGCCTGAATTTCCGAAAGGCTGAACCGGGCCATCAACTGTCGGCGTGCGTTCTCCGCATCGCGCGACTTCTTGATCACCTCGATCACCTCGTCGATGTTGTCGAGCGCGATGATGTAGCCTTCCAGGATATGCGCGCGGCGTTCGGCGGCATCCAGATCGAACTGCGTCCGGCGGATAACCACTTCGTTCCGGTGCTTCAGGAACTGCTCCATCATATCGCGGAGCGTCAGAATCCTGGGGCGCCCATCCACCAGCGCCAGCATGTTAACGCCGAACGTCTGCTGGAGCGATGTATGCTTGAAGAGGTTGTTCATCACCACCTCCGGCGTCGCGTCCCGCTTCAGCTCGATCACGACCCGCAGCCCATCGCGGTCCGACTCATCGCGGATATTGGAGATATCCTCCAGCTTCTTCTCGCGCGTCAGATCGGCGATCTTCTCAATCAGGGTCGCCTTGTTCACCTGGAACGGCAGCTCCGTCACCACAAGCTGTTCCTTGCCGGACTTCATCACCTCGGTTGCCACGCGGGCGCGCATCACCACGCGGCCACGGCCGGTGCGATAAGCCTCCGCCACGCCATCATAGCCATAGATGATGCCGCCGGTCGGGAAATCGGGCGCCTTCACGAACTGCATCAGCTGCTCGTTGGTGATATCCGGGATACGGGTCATCGCCACCAGCGCGTCCACCACTTCCCCCAGGTTGTGCGGCGGGATATTGGTTGCCATGCCGACGGCGATGCCGGAGCTTCCGTTGACCAGCAGGTTCGGGAAGTTGCACGGCAGCACCGATGGCTGCTGAAGGGAATCATCGAAGTTCGGGACGAAATCGACGGTATTCTTGTCGATATCCCGCAGCATCTCCGCCGCGATCGAGGTCATGCGCGCCTCGGTATAACGCATCGCGGCCGGCGGATCGCCATCCACCGAGCCGAAATTCCCCTGCCCGTCCACCAGCATATGGCGCATCGAGAAGGGCTGCGCCATGCGGACCAGCGTATCGTAGATGGAGGAATCGCCGTGAGGATGATATTTACCCATCGTCTCGCCGACGATACGGGCGGATTTCTTGTACGCCCTGTTCGGAGCCAGTGCAAGCTCCGACATCGCGTAGAGAACGCGGCGGTGCACCGGCTTCAGGCCGTCGCGCACATCCGGGAGGGCTCGCGACACGATCACCGACATCGAATAGTCGAGATACGATGAACGCATCTCCTCTTCGAGCGTGACCGGTATGAGCCGTTCTGAATTTGTTGCCATGAACTATTCTGAATCTATGAGTAGAAAAGTGATTGCATTGCTGAGTCGTAACGCATCATCGCACGTCGGGGCGGGTTTCAAACCCGCCCAACGGATCGATATTCATAACGATTCACGAGCTAGTTTTTCAGCGATTTTCCCCGCTCCATGCTGACTGCGAAAAACCGGCGTGAACAGCCACAAATATACGATTTTACGCGTCACGAACCTTCTACTTTTCTGCTGTTTGCGCGCGTATACCAGCGCGTTGGGGCGGGTTTGAAACCCGCCCCGACAAACGATTATGATAAACGTCGCGGCACGCATTACGACACACGCTTTAACGCATAAAAAAGCTCCGGCGGAATTTCTTCCGCCGGAGCTTTTGATGACTACACCAACGTGCTTTCTCAGGGATTCCCCGACATCTCGTTCGCCACCTCATCCGCGGTCTGGCTGCCGAGATGTCCCCCCGCCATCGCGACGATCTCATCGTCGTAATGATCGGCGATGGTGGCAACCGTGCGGATGGTGGATTCAAACTCCTGGCGGCTCAGGTCGCAGCCGGGAAGAGTCTGGGAAAAGACCACCGTGTCGTCGAACAGAAGGCCGAGCGCGCCGAAATGGAGCGCCACGTTCTTCTGAAGCAGCCACCGCATCACATCCGGCGTCATGGTGGCGCCGCTGACAAGCTGGCTGGTGAACTCCACCGCGCTATCCCCTTCGTGCCACGAACGGACGATCACGCTGACCGTGGCCGATCCCTCCTGAAGCGTGAATGAACCGTCGGCGAATTCGACGAAATCCGGGTAGATCTCCTGAAGATATCCACGGACCTTCTCATTGGTCGAATCTATCATGTTCTGATTGTCTTCCATTAGGAATGGCTCCTTGCTGAGTTATCGTAATTGAACGGCCATCGGATGCCGGCACAGGCGGCGGAAGGGGCATTGTGGACCCGGAAGCCGCCGCGCCTGCCGCGAAACGCGCTGTTACGGGTTGCCGGCCGGAAGCGATCCGGCGCTGGAGGACCCGGTTCCAAGCTGTGCCTTCAACGCCGCCAGCTCATCATCCGCCGCGGTGCTTGTGCCAAGCTGGCGGAACTGGTCGTCCAGCGATGTGTTCTCGCCGGCAAGCTGCGCGAACGCATCAGCCTCAGCCTCCGTCTTCTCCACCCTCTGCTCCAGTTTATCGAACTTCGAGAACGCATCGCTGCCGATGCCGGAGAACGACTGGGCGATCTGCTTCTTCGCCTTCGCCGCCTGCGAACGGGCAATCAGCGTGTTCTGGCGCATGCGCGCCTCATCCAGCTTCGACTTCAACTGATCGAGCTGGCCGCGAAGCTGCGTGGCGGAGGTCTTTGCCTCGCCGTACATCCGCTCCAGATCGGTCGCGTTCCGCTGGATGGTGTTCTTCCGCTCGAGCGCCTGCTTCGCCAGATCGTCGCGTCCCGCGCCGACGGCCTGAACCGCCTTCTGCTGCCAGTCATTCACCTGCGCGAGCTGCTTCGTATACTGCCGCTCGAGCGATTTCTCGTTGGCGATGGCCGATCCAACCGCGATCGTCGCCTTGTTCACCGCCTCCTCCATCTCAATAACCATCTGCTTGATCATCTTCTCCGGATCTTCGGCCCGGTCGAGAATATCATTGATGTTGGCCTTGAAGATGTCGCTCATGCGCCCGAAAATGCTCATTGTGCTGTACCCCTATTTGTGAATAGCCAAAGGTATGTATCGATGTTCCGTATTGTGCGGCCGCCTCCGTCCGCCAGGTCGTTTACGCCCCGGGAGCGGGTTTCAGCTCCATCAGCGGAGCCCCCTTCTCGACGGCGTTTCCCCCCTTCGCGATCAACCTGCTCACCAGCAGCCGATCCGGCGATTTGATCTCGTTCTCCATCTTCATCGCCTCCAGAATGCAAAGCGATTCCCCCTTCTGCACCACCATCCCCTCCTCCACCAGAATCGCCTTGAGAAGCCCCGGCATCGGCGCCTTCAGGATCTGCGTGGAGGACGTTCCGGCCGCCGTGTTCTTCCGCAATGCGCGGAGCCGCTCGTCCCGCCCGGTCACCAGATAGAGCCGCGCGGCGCGGCCGCGAAGATACACGATATACTCATGTTCCCCCTCCCCCTCCTCAACATAGATGGGGAGTTCGCTCCCGTCCGGCAGCGTCCCGGTGAAGCTTCTAAGCCGGCTCCGCTCCCGGATCGGGACGGCCATCGAGCCATCCTCAATGCGAATGCCATGTTCGTCGGCAACGGCCCGAAGTTTCATCCCGTCGATCTCGACCGTGTACGTGTTCGTGTCGGTATTCATGGCGGCTAACATAGAAATTCCGCCGCCGACGGGCAACGGTCCGAATCCCGAAAGAATCCATCGCCCCGCCACAATCATCATTTACGGCGGTGGAACGTGGAATGGTAACGGCGTGGCGGGTAGGGCGTGGGAACCGAACTGTATGCATCGAAACGTATCGCCCCCGGATGAAACGCATCTCCCGGCGATCGATCCGTATGGTGCTGCAGAGAGGATTGAACGTATGAAGGAAGAACCGACCGGCCGATTCGATATCGAGAAGATCATAACCGATGATCCGGGAGCCCCCGCCACGATCCCCGGTGACGCCCCCCCCGCGACACAGCCCGTTCACAGCGCCGACGGCATCTCGCTGACCGATGGGCCGATTGCCCGGACGCTCTGGACGCTTGCAATGCCCCTGGCGCTCGGCTTCGTGATCAACGCGGTCTACTCCTGGACCAATATGTATTTCGTCTCCCGGCTGGGGGATGACGCGCTGGCGGCGCTCGGGTTCAGCGATCAGATCAACTTCGTGATCTTCACCATCGGCAGCGGCTTCTGTATCGGCACGGGAATCGTGATTGCGCGGCGCGTGGGACAGCAGAGGATGCGGGAGGCGTCGGTGATCGCCACGCAGGCGTTCAGCTTTATGGCGATCTACTCAACGCTCGCGGCAATCCTCCTCTACATTCTTCTGCCGCTGGCCCTTCCATTGCTCGGCCTGAACGGAGCAATGCTCCGCTACACAACGATCTACATGTCCACGCTGATGATCGGCTTCCCGGCGAACCTGATCCTCTTTCAGGCGAACTCCTCCGTCCGTTCCACCGGCAACACCATCTTCCCGATGACCGTGCTGATCATCACGGCGGTGCTGAACCTGATCCTTGACCCGATCCTCATCCTCGGGAAATTCGGCGGCCCGAAACTCGGCGTGCAGGGGGCGGCGATATCGACATCAATCGCGGAATGGGTTGGGGCGCTGATCGCCGTCTACGCGCTCTACACCGGACGGCTCAATCTCCGACTCTATCGCCCCACCATCCGGTTCGACCGGAATATCATCGCCGGCATCTTCGCCATCGGCGTTCCATCGTCGATGCAGACGCTGGCGGTCAGCACGACGCGCGTGGTCATCATCTCAATGATCAACATCTTCGGCACGGCGGCAACGGCTGCGTACACCATCGGTATGCGGGTGGATGTGCTGGTCTTCATGCCGATCTTCGCCACCGGCATCGCCATCGAGACGCTCACAAGCCAGAATATCGGCGCGGGACGGCTGGAGCGGGTGGCGCAGTTCCGGCGGACGGCCATCCTGCATCTGGGGACGGTAACAGCGCTTGCGGGAGTCGCGATCTTTCTCTTCGCGCGGCCGCTGGCGGAGATATTCACGGCCGATCCGGTCGTCTCGGAGCTGACGGTGCGGTATCTTCACATCGCGGTGTTCGGCTATCTCTTCTTTATCGTGGGGCAGACCGCCACCCGTTCGCTTTCCGGGGCAGGACACGCCGCCCGTTCGATGTGGATTGTGGCGGCGATGCTTCTGCTGGTGCAGATCCCCCTGGCCTACGGTTTGAGCCGATTCACGGAGCTTCGGGAGACGGGGGTGTTCGCGGCCATCGCGATCAGCTATCTTGTCTTTGCCGTTCTGGGGAGCGTCGCGGTCCGGGGAAGGGAATGGATGATGAAGAACGTATGATGTCGGGGGCGGTTTTGTAAGGGGCGGTTTGAAACCGCCCCCGACAGCGACGCGCTTGAAACTTCTATTAGCAGCTTAGACAATCTTACCGATCAATTTCAAGTACCATGAGCACACGACAAATCGGAACCACCGGAATCTTCGTCAACGAGATCGGCTACGGTGCGATGCACCTCTCGATCGATCCGCTCAAGCGACCGGCCGAGGCCGACGCCATCGCCCTGATTCAGCGGGGGGTGGATGAGCTGGGGCTGGATTTTATCGATACCGCCGATGCCTACTGCGCCAACGACGGCGAGACGGGACACAACGAACGGCTGATCGCGAAGGCGCTGAAGGGGGAACGTCGCGGTCGCGTCACGGTGGCAACCAAGGGGGGGTGCATCCGCCCCGAGGGAAGCTGGGAACGGAGCGGCCGGCCGGAGCATCTCCGCGCCGCGTGCGAGGCCAGCCTCCGCGCGCTGGAGACCGAACGGATAGAGCTGTATCAGCTCCACGCCCCCGACCCGAATGTCCCGGT
>JBDSJW010000438.1:0-5666 GCA_039917235.1 Kapaibacterium sp. (SeqCode)
CGGGACCGTATTGCCGAGCGCGTAGCCGAGAATTGTGGTGGCGCCGATCCAGAGGATACCGCCGGCGATATTGAAAACCGCGAACTCCCTGTACGGCATGCGCGCCAACCCCGCCACCACCGGGGCAAACGTCCTGATCACCGGGACAAACCGCGCCAGCACGATCGTCTTGCCGCCGTGCTTTGCGTAGAACGCCCTGGTCTCATCGATATGCCGCTTCTTGAAAAACCGGGAATCGGGGCGGTTGAGGAGGCGGCCGCCGCCACGGAGACCGATTGTATAGCCGACCGCGTCGCCGATGATGGCGGCCGGGATCAGCAGGAGGTTCAGCCAGAGGATATCCAGATTGAACTTTCCGGCGGCGGCCAGCACCCCCACGGTTACCAGCAGGGAATCGCCCGGAAGGAAGAACCCGACAAGCAGCCCCGTCTCCGAAAAAATGATAATAAAGAGGATCACATAGCCTCCCCACGCTATCAGCTTCTCGAAGCCGCCGGGGGAGGTGATCATATGGAAGAATTCGGAAATGGAATCCATAGTGCTTTTAACAAAATGCCCTGGAAGGGGCTCGGCAAGCGGTCCGGCGACCCACCCTTTTATGCGCGTTCCGGCGCCCGTGGAATGATCGGCGCCGGGAAAATGCTCCACGGCGCGTTGTGTCCAAACGACGATAATACGAAGCGCCGGGCCTCGCCACAAGACGGAGCGGAAGCGGACGGAGGATGCCCGCCTATCGCGTAAGCGCTATTCTGTCGGGGTTGTCGATGATGAACTGCTTCCAGCTCCCGGACTTCCCTTGCGGGCGGCTGATCCTGTTGGCGTGGCAGATGGCGATGCCGAGAGCATCGCTGGCGTCCATGAACGCATGGCGCTCCGCGATGCTCAACATCTGCATCACCATATACTCCACCCGTTCCTTGGTCGCGGCTCCGCTGCCGGTCACGGCCAGCTTTACCTCGCGTGGAGCATACTCGGAGGTCGGGATCTCCCGGAGAACGGCGGCAAGGATGGAGACGCCGCGCGCATGCCCGAGCTTCAGCGTGGACTGCACATTCTTGGAGTAGAAGGCGGATTCGATCGCGAACTCATCGGGAGCGGTCCGCTCGATCACTTCCAGCAGCTTTGTGTAGATCTCCCTGAGACGAAGCGGCATCGACCAGGCGGCCTTCATCCTGATCACGCCATACTCCACAAGGCTCATCTTCCCCGCCTCGCAATCGATAACCCCAAAGCCGGTGATCAACGTCCCCGGGTCCACTCCAATGATTCGCATAGTGCCACCAGCTCCACGACCAGTTTTCACAATGGATCGATAATTTCGATGCGTCATTGTAGGTTTATCGTCGGATAAAGTACGGCGGAGTGCAGGTGAATACCAATGAAAGCCGAAATCGGAGTAGATTGGCCGAACGGCGGACAACCCTGGAAGCCGCGCCAACGGCGGCTTGCGGGACTTACCGAAGTAGCCCCCGCCAGCCGCAGGCTTTCCGATTCCGGCGACGCTCCCCGACCCGGCAGTCCATGACGCATTACGAACCAACTCCCTCTGACCCGCATCTATGAGTCGCGAACAAGCAACCACGCCGGCGGAGCAGGCCGATCCCGCTCACCGCCCGATTCAACTCAATCCCCTTCGCTGGACCGCCGCCGCCGTGGCGGTCATCGCCTTCATCATCTACCTGATCACGATGAACCGTACGTTCGGCTTTATCGACAAGGGGGAGCTGGTGGCGGTGGCAAGCACGCTCGGCGTGGCGCATCCCACCGGCTATCCGACGATCATGCTCCTGGGCTATCTCCTCACCAAGCTCCTTCCGATGCGCCCGGTGCTGACCCTCAACGCGATGGCGGCGCTCTTCACCGCCATCGGCGCCGGGGTGCTCACCATCCTGTTCGATGATCTGATGGCGCGCGCGTTCCGTTCGCGGGCCGTTAAGGGAGGAACGAAACAGGGAACGAAGGGGAAGAAGAGCAAACAGGGGGAGGCCGCAATATCAGTGGCGTGGGAGGAGATGGCGCCGACCACGCGGGCGCTCTGCGCCGGGTTCTCCGCGCTTTTCGTGGCGTTCACGGCCACATGGTGGGATCAGGGAAACGGCTTCGAGGTCTACTCCCTCCACGCGGTGATGATGCCGCTGGTGACCATCCTCTTCCTCCGGTTCATGGATGAGGAGGCAACGCTGGACCGCGCCAATCCCGGCGCCCGGATGACCCGGCGCGGCTTCTGGTTCGCGCTGGCGCTGGGTTTCTCCTTCACCAACCATATGAGCACGATCCTCCTGGCCCCCGCCTTCCTCCTCTACTATGCCTGGACGGCGATGACGCTTCGGAACGATCCCGCGGTCCCCAACGCCGGCCGCAATCTGGCCCCCCGTCTCCGGCGCCTTCTCTTTCTGGGGGGACCGTTTCTGCTGGGGCTTCTGCCGTATGTTCTGCTCCCCATCATCTCCAGCATGGGGCCGCGGTTCAACTGGGGGAACACGCATACCGCCAAAGGCTTCTGGGATCATATCACCGGGAAGATCTATCAGGTCTACATGTTCGATAACGTCACCACGTTCCAGCAGCAGAGCCGCTATTTCTTCAGCCGTCTCCCGGCGCAGATGGCCTATATCGGGCTGATCGTGGCCCTGGCCGGCATTGTCATGCTGGCGATACGGAATGTGAAGCTATCGGTCCTGGTGCTCCTCCTTTTTCTGGCCTGCATCTTCTATTCAGGCTGGTACGACATCATGGAGATAGGGCCGTACTACATGACCGCCATCTTCGCGCTCGGCATCTGGTTCGCGATCGGCCTTGGCGCCATCCACAGGTTTGCGGGGGGACCGGTCACCATCGGCCTTGCGGCGCTTCTGGCGATTGGGAACTGCGCCATCAACTACGCCGATGGAGATGAAAGCAGGAATACGCTGGTGGAGGATATGACGGTCAACGTCCTCAACACCCTCCCGCCGAACGCCATCATCTTCTCATCGCAATGGGATTTCTGGGTCTCCGGCAGCTTCTATATGCAGGTTGTGGAAGGGCTGCGCCCCGATGTGATGGTGATCGACCCCGAGCTTCTCCGCCGTTCATGGTATCTGGACGATATGACACGCGCCTACCCCGAGTTCATGCGCCGGATAAAGCCATCGGTTGACAGATTCCGCGAGGAGGTCTACAAGTTCGACAACGACCTCAAGTACGACGCGGAGACCATCCAGTCCACGTACATCGGGATGATGAACGCGATGATCGACAGCAACATCAGCCGCCGCCCGGTCTGCGTGGCCGGCGAGGTTGATCCCGCCGTCGGCGCGCGATGGGTCCGCACCCCCTACTATCTCTCCCTGCGACTGATGCCGGACACCACCTATCTGCCGCAGGAGTTCCCGCACTACCGGTTCGCCTTCTGGCCGGGGCATATTGATGGATACGTCAGCAAGATCTACGAGCTCTATGCCCGCAGCGCCGTGGCCCGCCTCCTCTACGAAGCGCAGCACAACCGGAACGATCTTGCCCAGCGCTACTATGACATGGCGATGAGCTTCGATCCCGGTTTCGCGGTAAGAGATATCCCCGGCCTCCCCCTCAACAGCGCCGATCAGGTCACCGGGATGATCGGGTTCTTTGATCAGGTCCGCGCCATGAGAACACAGGGAGCGGGGCGGTAAGGGGGGAGGATGGCGACGATAACGAGCGGAACCACCCGATAACAACGCCGGGTGATACGATAGATCCGTATCACCCGGCGTTGCATTATCGGCCATTGTTTAACGCACGATCATCACCGGCATTCCAATTCCCCCTGGACGCTCAACTCCGAAGAATCGATTCGCGAAGTGCGCGGAGGCTCCTTGACGAGGGAGAGGCCGCCGGCGTTGTCATCGTGATACATCCTGAGGCGGATGGTGAGCACACGTTCCAGCTCCCGGCGACCGCAGAACTCGTCGAGAAGGCGGGAGGTGCCGCACCCCATCTCGCCGGTCAGCGCGGCGATGATCCGCGCGCCGTTGTATGGCCGCAACGGGAGGGCCCGTCCCCGGCGACGCATTATTTTTTATTTTTCTTGGCCTCTTCCCTGGACATCCTGTTGAGGATGCCGTTGAGCGAATCGACCGTGATATTGTATTTGGCGGAGAGCGCGGCGCGCGCCAGCGAATCGTGGGTGTGCATGTACGCGGTCATCGCCGCCTGCATCTTGCCGGGATCGCCCGTGCTCCTCATCACCCCCTGAAGGATGCTGTCGGTGATATGTCTGGGGACATTGGTGCCGACGTGCGCGAACTCCACATACACCACATGTTCAAAACTCTCCCTGTTGGCGGGAACATATCCCGTATCGCGAACGATCGGAATTTCGTGCGGCATTTCCTGGGCACGGGTAGCGGAATCGACCGCCGGGGTTTTGTCGGGAAATCGGCGTTCGCCGCCGCAGGCCGCCACGCCAAGCAGGAGAAGAAGGGGAAAGAGAGATAGACGACGCATAAATAGCTGATATGAGTATGATGTTTACAATCGACGGCGGGAATATATACCCACGGATGCCGATCACCATCACCCACCTCACCCGCCGGAATGGATGGGGAGCGGCGATAAAGATAGCACGCCACGTTCCATGTTGCACACCCATTTGGCGACGGATAAACTACGGTGAACCATCATCATTGAGATCGCACGAAAAAAATATCGGTCCACACATTCAGATGATGCATACAACCGGGCTCAGCAGCTATTGTGGAATGGTGCCAGTACAATGGCGAGGATGGAATGATGCAATGGTTCGGTGGAAGCCGGGAATTGGCGCGGAGGGAAAATCGATAATCACCAGGAGTATTCAGCGGGGGAGAAGGGAAGATCTTGTCGGGATGTGGGGTGGCAATCCGGCCGGCCCTGATATTGACAGGGTCGGCCGCGGTACATTCAATTTCGGATGACGCCGGGGGAGCAATCGCCCATTAATTCCATTTCCGGAATTATTCCGTAATCCGGTTTTTCAATTCAGCCGTTTTCTGGCTGAGCGCTGAACATCGAGTTCCTGCGCGTTGCGCGCCGGGCGCTGAATGCAGAGATTATAATCGGCCTGGGAGGCGGTCTCGTTATCCAGTTCATCGTAGGCACGGCCGCGGATATAATACACTTCCACCGGATTTTCCACGCCGAGCTTCAACGCCAGCGTAAGGTATTTCACGGCGTCCTGATAGGATGCGGGGGGGAGCCCACCGTAGAATGCCTTCGCGGCATTTTTCTGAATCCAGGAGAGATCGGCAACATAGAAATGCCAGGCTCCAAGCACCATGTAGGCGGCGCCGTTACGGCTGTCCAGCGCGATGGCCCGCTCCGCGTTATCCTTGATGATCTTTGAGAGCTTGATCCGTTCCCCCGTGGGGGCCACCATCGCAAGGCGACCGGCGGCGTTGGCAACCCAGAGATATTCGTTGGAGGATTTGGGATTGGAGGCAAGTGAACTCTGCGCCATGACATAGGCCCGGCGATAGATTGTCTCCTGCTGGCTGTCATCGGTCAATCCGTCCCCCTGGCGGACAAGATCACGCACCGCCGTCCAGTCCGCGAACGCGGCCTGGGAGGTAAGCGCCAGGAAGGCAACCACAAACGACACCCGAAGCCATGCACGAAGTACAATCATCATATCACCTGAAATATTTTTTCTGCCGGACGGAAAAGCC
>JBDSJW010000439.1:0-2681 GCA_039917235.1 Kapaibacterium sp. (SeqCode)
TTGCTATGGCCACCTGCAAACGACTCCACGATCTATAATACCGGCGACACGAGCGCATTCAAGGATCGACCCATTGCACTCGCACGACGGCACGACGTTACACAACTACTTGAAGGGATGACAACAAAACGCCCTGTAATGGGCAATTCATGAATTGCCCCCACACGTTTTGAAGACCCAAGATAAGATTTTGGCGATAGTGATAGGCATCAGCCAGCGAAATTTCGCTGCATTTCCGGGGAAACGTCAGGGACTTAAAGTAACCGTTGAGATGATTGCTCCCGGCAAGACGCCAGCGTGTTCGTCATCGGACGGACTCCGATAACGACCCTGAAGGGATGAACATCTTGATAAGCGATCGGTAGGGAGACCGACCCATGAGGAGGGGTGAAAATGGCTGGGAATCAGCTGGTGATCGCGAAGATCAGCGCGGCCAGAACGCTTCCCCAGACCAGTGCATAGGAAAGACGGCGGGTAAAATCAACAGTGCTCATAACGGCTCGTGTAGATATGGACTGAACAGCGAAGAGAATTGTCTACAATGCGAGAGGGAACGAAGGAACTGAAGTTCCGTTTTCAGAGATTGTCGGGGGTATCGAAAATGATCGGGGATGGCTCCCCGATTGGTGAAGTGTACCGCGACCAGGCACAAATATACACAGATGGACCTCGTTTCCTACGCAAGTAGCGCATTAAAAGCTTGTAACCTGAAGTAGAAGCTTGAGATAGAGTAACGGAACTTCAGCTCCCAAGGTTAGCACTCCCTACTCGAAGTCATGCTCGAAGTACGGAGTGGAACGATCCGACGTGCGATCATGGCTTGAACTGCGGCGGGAGATCGCGGTGTTCAGCTTGTCGGCGAAGACCTTGGCGGCGTTATAGCCGTAGTGCTTCAACAGATAGTTGAGGGCGATAACCTCCGCGATCACGGTGATGTTCTTCCCCGGAAAGATCGGCAGCCGGACATACGGGATCTCCACTTCGAGAAGCGTCGCCATCGGATCATCCAGCCCGGTCCTGGTGTAATCCGCCGATGGGTCCCAGTCCTCAAGCTCCACCACGATCTCCACCCGCTTCTGAAAACGGATTGCCCGGATGCCGAACATCTGCCGGACATCCAGAAGCCCCAGCCCCCGGACCTCCATGAAATGCGGCGCCAGCGCGGTGCCGGCCCCTATCAGAATCCCCTCCCCCTTCCTCGTCACCAGCACCACATCGTCGGCAACCAGGCGGTGACCTCGCTCGATAAGGTCCAGCGCCACCTCGCTCTTGCCGATCCCGGACCGCCCGATAAAGAGGACGCCGACGCCGTAGACATCGACAAAGGCGCCGTGGATGGGGGCATAGGCGGAGAACTGATCGTCCAGAAAATCGCTCAGGAAGTAGACGGCCTTGGTGGTTTCATGGGGGATGGCGAAGACGCCGATATCGCGCGCCGTGGCTATCTCCACAAGCTCATCATCCAGTTGGTTTCCGCTGGTGGTGATCAGGCAGGGGACATCGAAGCTGATAAGGTTGCGGAAAACGCTGATCCGCCGGTCGTGCGAAAGCCCCTGAAGATAGAAGAACTCCGTGTTCCCCAGCACCTGGATGCGGTGATAGGTGAAGAGCTTCGTATAGCCGGTCAGCGCCAGTTGCGGGCGATGAAGGTTCTTGTCGGTGATCAGCTTCTCCCGCCCGATCCCGGCATTGATCGGCCGGAGATCGAAACGGTCCCGGCACTCGTCGGCAAGGAACCCGACGGTGATGCTTTTCTTTCTCACTTCCTGGATGGTATCGAGCGCGCCCATAAGCTGAATCGGATAGTGTGAAGGCAACGGCCGACCCGATACAAAGAAGGGTGGATCGCCCGCGATGCCGCCAATATAGGGAGCGCTCGCAGACTTCCACCCTCTCGATCTCATTGCCGGATCATCGCGATCCCGCGCTGCTATCTCAGGTTATTATTCTATCACAGGTCAGTTATATCGGGCGTGATGCCCGTGATATCGATGAACTCCGGTTTCTCGTGCGGCCGCTGCCCGTCGTGGAGCTTGGATTTGTATTTGACCAACTGGCGTTCAAGTTTATCGACACAGGCCTGGATGCTCTTCCGATGATCGTCGGTCTTCTCCTTGGCGAAAAGCTGTTCCTTGTATACCGAGATAATCACCTCCGCCATCTTATCATCCCCCCCATGCGGCCTGTCCTCCAACACAATCTCCGCGTTGACAATCCCCTCGTACAGATGGCTTAGTCCTTGAATCGAATCCTCAGCGAAACGCTGAAGATCGCTCGGCGCCTTGAAATGCCGCGCGGTGAACTGGATGTTCATAACGTTAGCTCCGTTGTTTGTAAAACGAACAACCTACCGTCGGACAAATTGGAGATTGAGCCCCAGCGTCAGGGTCAGCCCTCCAAGATTCATCGTCGCACCATCCTCGGATGGGACGGTCGGCAATCCCTTCCCTCCGAGACGTACAGCGGCAAAATAGTTGCGCCGCACCGGCAGGGCAAGATAGCTGCCTTCCAGAAATATGCCACGAAACGGAGATCGCTCGGAAAAGTATCCATCAAACCGCAGATCAATCCCGGCATAGATTCTGAACGCGGGCGAAATCCCAAGCCCCTTCACGTTGGTCATGGGACGATAAAACAGGGAAAATGTCTGATCCCTGACGTTGGTTGTCCAGGTGACGTTG